>JASBTH010000413.1 GCA_030148525.1 Saprospiraceae bacterium
TCTACGTTTTTGGAAATTCGCGATGCTGGCTCGCTGGAGATGGTGGCCAAGCTGCGGTTGCCGCACAATATTCCCCCGGGGTTCCATGGGTGTTGGGTAAAACCCTCCCTCTGATCCCTCCCTTTGCAAAGGGAGGGAAGACCGGATAATTAAGATAGGAGCGTTTATGTACTGAAAACCATACGACTTCTTAAAACGAAGCTAGCTCCCTTCCCTTATCGAAGGGAAGGGTTGGGGATGGGTTTTACCATCCCGCACCTTACCTTTACCAGCATGAACCAAATCCTCATGCTATTACACCGCCTTTTCTTTGTTCTTACTGTAGCCTGTTGCACACAACCCATCCACGCCCAGGACCACGCCTGGTGGGCCGAAAATGTGGGCTGGGATGGCGATAGCCATTGGCGGGAATACCTCGTCTACGCCCCCCGCTTTCTGGGGCCGAATGCCTTGCCCATCCCACCCATGGCCTGGGGACGCCCCGCCGAGGATCACGCTATAACTCTGTCGGGGCATCACCACCGGGCGGTGGGGGATCGTACCTGGAATCCGGGCATCACCGCCCGGTACGCCGCGGTGCCGGGGCGCATTACCTTCGAAGCCTGCTGGGTACCCATCGAGTACTACCGTACGTCCCACGAATGGAAGACCGAGCGTAATGTATTTCACATCTTTTACGAAGACCGGACGGCCCACGGGGATTTTCATCTTCGGACCAATGTGCGATTATGGGAAGAAACGCCCCGCCGACCCGGCATCAGTCTGCGGGTGGGTTACCGGCTGGCCTCCTCCAATAAGGTGGGTGCGGCCCGCTTCACGGATGCACCGGGCTACCATTTCGCACTGTCGGCCGGCAAGGATCTGTTCCCGTCCAGCCGGATTCATTGGCGGGGCGCCGTTATGGCCGGTCTGTACGTATGGCAGACCAACCAGCCGGTACATGTACAAAACGATGGCATCCTGGCTGGTCTGGGCCTGCGCGCCGGAACAGACCGATGGACGGCCGAGCTGGTCGGTCGCGGCTACTTCGGCTACTTAAATACCGGGGACCGTCCGGTGGCGGTGTCCCTGCAATTGGAGCGGCATTGGGGTGGTTGGAGTGGATTCGTGCGCTTGCAGGAGGGGTTCGGAGATTTGGTATATGCGCAGTTTTCGGGTGGGGTTACGCGGCGGTTGGAAGATCAGAGGAGTTTAAATCGAAAGTCGGAAATCGGAGGTCGGAAGTAACATTTCCGACTTCCGATTTCCGATTTCCACGGCCCTCGAAGTCCGTCCTGCCCGCTGAAGCCTTAGCGAAAGCAGGGCTGGACGAAGGAGGCCGATTTTGAATACTTCTGCATTCTGATCTCTGATTTCATACCTCAGTGATACTCCGCCTTCAACCGATCGGCGAATTTCTTTTCGACTTTTTTCACTTTTGGCTTACTAACCCGCTGGATGTAGGGATTGCCGGGATTGTTTATGTAGTAATCCTGGTGGTAGCCTTCGGCGACCCAGAAAGTCTCGTATTCGTTGAGCTGGGTGACGATCGGACTGTTGTAGGTACCTTTTTCTGCCAGCATCTCCATGAAAGCTTTAGCCTGGTTCTTCTGATCTTCGTTGTGGTAGAAAATGGCCGAACGGTACTGCTTACCCACGTCGGGTCCCTGGCGATTGAGCTGAGTGGGGTCGTGGGAGGTAAAGAAAATATCGAGCAGGG
Source organism: Saprospiraceae bacterium (assembly GCA_030148525.1). Lineage (GTDB taxonomy): Bacteria > Bacteroidota > Bacteroidia > Chitinophagales > Saprospiraceae > DT-110. The sequence continues at coordinate 1,700 of JASBTH010000413.1, forward strand.
TCTCGTAAGTGATCTCTTCGGGATTGTAGAAAACCTGAATGGCCTCGGCGTGTTCGGTGCGTCCGTAACTCACCTGCTCGTAGGTGGGGTATTCTTTTTCACCTCCGGAGTAGCCGCTCACCACGTCGACCACGCCCTGAATGCGTTCGAAGGAAGCTTCGGTACACCAAAAGCAGCCGCCGGCAAAAGTGGCTTCTTCAATGGGTGCGGGAAACGACCGGCTGGCTTTATAGGTATCAATGGATTGTACGCCGTCTTCTTTGCTTTGCGTACCGGGTTGCTGTGAATTACAAGCCGTCAGTACCAGAAAAGCGGCCAGCATAGATAGTAGCTTTTTCATGTGCGTTGTTTATTTATGATTGGTAACAACGAAGGTACGGGGTTGTTGTAAAACAGGTTTGGGGTTTGAGGTCTTGCACTTTATACCTTGCGAATTGAGGGCTTTATCTATTTCACAAAGTGAGGAAAAGAATCGGAAATTACCACAAGGGCACTAAGTGCACAGAGGGTCACTGAGTACTTAGTACACTGTAACCTAAGTAACTTTGATTTATGGCTGTGCCTTTCGGCAAAATACTTCGTTGCTCGTTAGTCTCGTCCGCACGGATGCTCCCTCCTCGCGCCTTGTCTTTTGCCAAAATACCCTACCCATATTTTCAAATAACTTAGATTACAGTGTACTTAGCCTAATCCTTAGCCTCAACCTTGGGGATTCGAAAAGACCATCACCATTAGAAAACCAAAAGTAGTTTAAAATAAACATCGTACTTTTCCACCCATGGATCTTTCCGGTTTCCCTAAAATTGAAATTCACCTGCATCTCGATTGCTCGTTGAGCTATGAGGTGGCGAATACCTTAGTGCCATCGCTGACTAAAGAGCAATACCGCCGTGATTTCATTGCTCCGCCGAAATGTCGCGATCTGGCTGACTACCTGGTGCGCGCCGAGCAGGGATTTAAGCTGATGCAAGACCGGCAAGCCCTCCATTTGGTGACGCACGATCTGTTTGATCAATTGGCAGCTGATGAAGTCATCTATGCTGAAATCCGTTTTGCGCCCCTGTTGCATACCCTTCACGGAATGACACCCGAGGCGGTGGTGGAGGCAGTATTGGAAGCGGGCCGGGAGGCGGAAGTCCGAACGGGTATCGTCTGCCGATTCATCCTCTGTACGCTGCGCAGCCATGCACAAACCGATAGCATGCGGGTGGTAAAGTTGGTAGAGCGCTACTTAGGGCAGGGTGTTGGTGGCTTCGATATAGCCGGGAATGAAGCCGGGTTTGACTTGTCGACTCATTTACCCGCCTTCGAATATGCGTACGAACACGCTATTCCCGTGACCATGCACGCGGGGGAAGCACGCGGTGCGGACAGCGTTCGGGAATCGGTGGAGCAAGGGCACACCCGCCGCCTCGGGCACGGGGTACGGGCCGTAGAAGATTCGTCCTTACTGAATTGGTTACTGGAACACAAGGTACACTTCGAGGTGTGTCCGACCAGTAATGTGCAAACGGATGTGGTGGCCGCGTTGCCCGATCATCCCATTCGGGAATTAGTGAAAATGGGCCAGTCGGTAAGTGTTAATACGGATGGGCGCACCTTGTCCGGCGTAAGTCTGACCGACGAATACCGCTCCCTGCAGCGCGTTTTTGGCTGGCAAGCCGACGATTTTCTTCGAGCTAACCGGGAGGCTCTGCGGGTTGCTTTTTTAGCGGAAGCAGAAAAAACAAAACTCCGACAAAAACTGGATGCCGGTTATTCGTAGGAGTGCTTACCCACAAAACGCCGGATGGCGTAATAGGCGTCATCCTGCTGGCCGTCTCCGTCGAAATCCACAAAACCGGTAAAGTGCCCCATCCCATTGCGAATGGCTACTTTGAATTGCATGGTGGCATCCGACTGCAGCAGCATGAGGGTATCGCCAAAGGTATTCCAAAGCCCCTTATCCTGACTGATGATATCCCCGGGTATTCCGCGGTGAACGGTGCGGAAGGTACTATCGGGTGCAAAGTAGGTGCGATAGGGTTTAACGCGGAAAATCCGCTCAAACTGACCCTCCTCAATCTCGAAGAGATAGGAAGAATCGGGCTTATTCTCCGCAGACCGGATATCTACTTTCATGTAGGTGGTCTCCCAGGTGCCCATCAGGCGTTCGTAGAGGGGAGGGGTATTGGCAGCGGCCTTTTCCTCGGCTGTTTCCGATTGGCAACCAAAGGTAAGGGTAAGTAGAAATATCCAGATTGTCCAGCGATTCATGTGTCAATGTTTTAATACCCTACCTCAATCCCTCCCTAACTGAAGGGAGGAAGGTTCGTATTTGATGTAAAAAAGTCCCCATCCCTTTGCAAGGGAAAGGGGTAGAGATCGGGTTTTGCAAAAATACAAAACCACCTATTCTACCTGGCATAAAAAAGCCGGTATCGAAATTTTTCGATACCGGCTATATGCGTCGGGTGATCTCCATAACGGGAGGTTGCGCAAAGCCCAAATTCCCGGTACAAAGTAGTAGGTCTATGGAATAAGGATGTAAGCGAGTCCTACTACCTTATACTCTTTACCAAATACAACGTGAGATGCTATGCATAGCATCTCACGTTGTATGACTATCTCATCGACTCCACATCGCCGGAGCCGCTGGTCTTTGCACTCAGGCGCGGACGGCCTTTATAGGCTACATCGCCGGAGCCGCTGGTGCGGACTTCCAGATCATCAGCCGCCCAGATGGTTACGTCACCGGAACCACTAATAGATACCGAACCGGTTTTAGCTGCCAATTCGTGCGCACGGATATCGCCCGAGCCACTAATGCGAATGCTGACGTCGTCGGCGCTGCCCTCCAGGGTGATGTCGCCCGAGCCGCTGACGCCTACTTTGACATCCTCGCCCTCCATGCTCATTTTAATATCGCCCGAGCCACTGACGGCAATGTCGAGGTCGCCTAAATTGGTAAAGGTATTTTCACTGACAATGGAGCCGGAACCGCTAACGGAGACTTCCTTCAGGTCGGGAATGGTGATGTACACTTTCATGCGTTGACGGGTGCGTACGTTGCGGTCGAATTTGATGCGCCACACACCACTGCGAATATCGGTATTGAGGTATTCAAACAGGGACTCCTGCATTTCTACCTCTACTTTTTGGGTATTTCCTTGTTGCAGGTAAACATCGCCACTGAAAGCCAGAGACACGCCGTCGAAATCATCCAGCTCGATGGTGCGTTTGGTTACCGGGCCTTCCCCGCGTTCGGTACGCCACCAGTTCTGACTGGTGCAGGAAGTTAGGGTGAACATTACGATGAAAACCAGTGCGAGTGTTTGTTTCATGATGTAGATCAGTTTGTTTTTTCAAATGATGACATCCAATAAGACTGTTATTGCACACCAGAGGTTGCAGCTCAGCGGACCCCTTCGATGAATTTGGCCAAATATCGGACGAATCGACACTAGTAGGATGCGGGGACATCATTTTCACCCCTACTCGGGGTTGAAGGTTTTTACAAACCATACCCATGGATCAAGATGAAATTTTTAATTTTTAATTAAAGCGCTCTAATACAATCAATTAAAAATTAAAAATTAAGCATTAAAAATTATAAACTATTCATTTCGTCATCCGGTTTCTGAATGGATAAATCGCTAACTTTGGGAAGGGCCACCAAATTCCTGTCAAATGCGCGTAGTTATATTAGTAGGACTTCTGTTTCTTCTATCCTGTCGTACGGAATCCGTTGATTATAAAAATCTATCCTGGGAAGGGGAACAGGGAGGCATTCAGGCGGTCGTGGAAATACCTGCCGGTACCAACCTCAAGCTGGAATACAATGCCGAAAGCGGGTCCATCGAACCGGATCAGGAGGAAGGTGCTGATCGCTATATCAATTTTTTGCCCTATCCTGGTAATTACGGTTTCATTCCGGGCACCTATATGGATCCGGCACGCGGTGGTGACGGGGATGCTCTGGATGTGCTCATTCTGGGGCAGTCGGTTGCTTCCGGGACGGTATTGGAATTCATCCCCATCGGATTACTAAAGTTGCGGGATGCCGGAGAGGTCGACACGAAGGTTATTGGCGTGCCCCTGGCGGAGGACCAGCAGGTAATGGATATTTCCTCTTTCCAGGACTTGCTGATCCATTATGATTCGGCCCGACGGATCATCGAGGAATGGTTCCTCCATTATAAAGGCTACGGCGTGATGGACGTAGAGGGTTGGGAAGATGAAGCGGTTGCCCGCACCTATATCCAAGATTGGTCGCGATGAGGTTACCAGAGTTATACACGGAGCGTCTGCGCCTGCGGATGCCCCGGCCCAGTGACCTGGATCATATCTACGCTTTGGGTAACGACCCCGAAGTGATGCGCTATATAACCTACGGTCGCACGCAAACCTACTCGGAAGCTAAGGCCGATCTGCGTCGGCGTATCCGACAGTCGGGTAACGGTTTGGGGTACTGGATTACCGAAGTCCTGGAAACCCGCGACTTTGTCGGCTGGATGGCCCTGAAACCCCTGGACGATACAGAACACATCGAGTTGGGATACCGCTTTTTGAAGACACACTGGAACAAAGGCTACGCCACTGAAGCAGGGGAGAAGTTACTGCAGTTCGCCTTTTCTAACCTGGAATTACCCAGGGTAGTCTCGGTCGCCCTGGCCGATAATGTAGCCTCTACCCGCGTGATGGAGAAACTGGGGCTCACTTTTGATCATCGGGGACGCTACTACGACACCGAATGTGTGTTCTACCAGATCACTTATCAGGAATGGAAAAGGATGCACGCCTCGGAACAATCAAATTCCGAATGACTACCTACTACCCGATACCAAATACCCATATCAATTTTTAACGAGCAGTTTCTGCTTCCGTTCCCCCTCTTTAATATACAGTGATGGATGATCCAGGTTTTTGCGACTGAAGGCAACGACCTTCAGGGCGGAAGGGTCTCCCTCTTCGGCCGTGAATTCCTCGATCTCAGCGGTGCTCAACAAGTTGGTAGCTTGCGGGCTGTTCAGGTTGCGTTGCCCCATCGAGTAAGAGATGAGGAATACAAAACCGACCAGAACGGCGATAGCAGCCACAAAGGAGAGGTTGCGTCGAAAGGACAAGCGAGAGCGGCGTTGGTGATGGTCGAGGCGGCGTTCCAGTTTTTTCCAACTGGCAACGGCAGGTACTTCGTCCCATTCGTCTTGCCGCTCACGAAACATGTTGAACAGATCTTCAGATGGTTTCATACCTATTGTTTTTCAATAACCCGAGCGTCCGGATAGGACTGATCGGTTAGTAATTGTTGCATACGCTTTTTGGCCAGGATAAGTTGTGATTTGGAGGTATTAATGCTAATTCCCAGCAAATCGGCAATCTCCCGGTGCTTATACCCTTCGATGACGTAAAGATTGAACACCGTGCGGTAGCCGGTTGGTAATTGTTGCAACACTTTTTTTATATCAGTAGCGGCCAGCCGATCCTCAATCTTTGGTGCGGCCGGCACGTCGAATTCCTGAATTTCGAGGGTGAGGTTGAAGTTGTGCTTCTTGCGCAAGGCCATCAGTGCTTCGTTGATGACGATTCGTCGTATCCATCCGCCGAAAGAACCCTTTCCACGGTACTGATCGATGTTAGTCAAAACTTTAAAAAAGGCTTCGACCAACACGTCTTCAGCGTCCTCACGGGTTTTCATATACCGCCGAAGAAGGCCAAACATAGAAGGGGAGAACTGCTCATACAACATTTGCTGAGCTTGTCGGTCCTGGCGTTTACAGGCGGCAATGAGTTTCTGTTCTTCCACGTCTAATAGGCTTTATCGGTAGTATAACGAATTTTCACTGGGTATAGATGCGGGGAATGTTTATTTTGGTGGGTAGATCCTTTGTTTTTTTTTGCGAAAGCGAGAAACAATTGCGTTAAATAAATTTAGTTAAAAGATATTTCGACGTTACTCGTCTCCTATGTCTGAAACCAACTTGATACAACGGGCTGATGCACATGTCTACGACTTACTGCTGAAAGAGCTCGACCATTCCTTCGTATTTCACAATTACGATCACGCTCAGGAAGTTGCCGAGGTGGTCGGTGAATTGGCCGCAGCAGCCGAATTACCAGCTTCCAGTCAGGAAGCCCTGGTGCTTGCTGCCTGGTTTCACGACACGGGCTACATTGTGAGCCGCACCGATCACTTCGCTGCTTCGGCCCGACTGGCCGGCGAATTCCTTGAGCGTGAAAAAGCTGACCCCAAACTGCGGGAGCAGGTGCCCAAACTTATCGAATCACTGAAAGCCCAACAGCCGGAAGGAGAGCTTTCGGCCCTGCTGCACGATGCTAATGTTTCCTATTTGGGACGCAAGCGGTTCGAACGCCGGTCTAATCTGCTGCGCCTGGAGGAGGAACACCACCGCGGTAAGACATTCACCCTGATCGAATGGCAGGAACGCATGCTGGAGCGATTGGTCCGGACCCGATATCACAGTCAGGAAGCCCACGAGGAATTCTCTAAACGCCTCAATAAAAACCTGGCCAGCCTCAAAGAAGATCTGCGCAAAGGGCAACGGGCAGCTATCCGCAAAAAGACCGGCAAAGACTTCGGCCGGGGCGTTGATACCATCTACCGGGTTACCCTTCGCAACCACATGAACCTGAGCTCTATCGCCGACGGCAAAGCCAATATGATCATCAGTATCAATACCCTGGTGCTGTCCATTCTGATCACCGCCGCCAGTGCCGGGTTTTCCATGACGGATATCGGGCAATCGGGTAATTTGAAATTTGCCATCCCTATAATAGTACTGATGGTGACCTCTCTGACGGCGATCATCTTCGGAGTTCTGTCGGCCATGCCCAAGGTGTCGGGACAAGAATTTTCCCTGGAAGATGTGCGGGAGCACAAAGTTAGCATATTGTATTTCGGGAATTTTCTGAAAATAGGTAAAGGTGAATTCGTTGATTATTTACGTGAATTGAAAGAAGATCAGGAAATTCTGTACGATGACCTGAGCCGGGATTTGTACAACTTAGGTGCTGTGCTGCGCAAAAAATATCGACTGTTATCCATCGCCTACCGAGTCTTTGTAGGCGGATTGGCGCTGAGTGTGCTGACTTTTCTGGTCACTTTCTTTGTGTTGTAAAATCGCTTATCTTTGCTGCTCTCAATCCTTATCGAACGGCTGTGCCTACGGGGCTATATCCAAAACCACCAAAGGTTATGAAAATACACAATGGTCGCTACCAGTTGAGCGGGGGCCTGGATCCACTTGACCTGGTCGAACGTTATCAGGCTCCTTTATACGTGTACGATAGTGCCATTATTAAGCAGAAATACGAGCGCATGGCGGCGGCATTCGACGTGCCGAAACTGCAATTGCTCTATGCCTGCAAAGCGCTATCCAATTTGTCTGTCTTGCGCCTGATGCGCAGTATGGGCGCTGGCCTCGACACCGTATCCATTCAGGAAGTGGAGATGGGACTGATGGCTGGCTTTGCGCCAAAAGACATAGTGTACACCCCCAATTGTGTGGGTATGGAGGAGATCGCCGAGGCCGTTGAATTGGGCGTTCGCATAAACGTGGATAATATCTCCATCCTGGAGCAATTCGGTCAGGCCTTCCCGGATTACCCCATTTGTCTGCGCATCAACCCTCACATCATGGCGGGACTGAATGCTAAGACATCAGTGGGCCATATTGATTCTAAGTTTGGCATTTCCTTCCACCAGATGCCCTTGGTGCACCGTGTCGTGGAAGCGACCGGACTGACCATCGAAGGTATTCACATGCATACGGGGTCGGGTATATTGGATGCGGGAGTTTTCCTGCAGGGGGCGGAGATCCTCTTCAATATTGCTAAAGATTTTCCCGATCTGAGCTACCTCGACTTTGGCAGCGGCTTCAAAGTGCCTTACCGAGAAGGCGATGCCGAAACGGATATCGAAGATTTGGGAACCCAGATATCTCAACGATTCAACCGTTTTTGCGCCAACTACGGACGAGAATTAACGCTGACCTTCGAACCGGGTAAATACCTCGTTAGTGAAGCGGGCTATTTCCTGGTGCAGGTTAACGTGATCAAACAAACGACCTCCACCGTTTTTGCAGGTATCGATTCGGGCCTCAACCACCTGATCCGCCCCATGCTGTACGATGCCTACCACGAGATATCCAACGTGAGTCGCCCCGGGGCCAAGCCCCGTTTTTACACCGTGGTGGGCTACATCTGTGAAACGGATACCTTCGGGGTGAATCGCCGGATCAATGAGATCCAGGAGGGCGATATCCTCGCCATCCACAATGCCGGCGCCTATTGCTTCAGTATGGCTTCCAACTACAACAGTCGTTTCCGCCCGGCAGAAGTGTTGGTCCACGAAGGACAAGCCTACCTGATCCGCAAGCGGGAAACCATGGATGATCTGATCCGCAGCCAGGTGGAAGCACCCATTGGAGTGGAGCAATCGGAGAAGGTATAACCCATGCATCGCGTCTCTACAGGGAGCCCATCGTCTCTTCCAAAATAGCTATCGCCTCCTCCAAATGACGCTCTTCCAGGTACGTCTGCCCGAATACCATGCGCAGGGTGTATTTGCCTTGCACCTTGGTGTGGGTCAGATACATGCGCCCGTCCTCCTGAATGGTGTTGAGCCAGGCTTCGTTTTTGGCATTGATCACGTTGGAAGGCAGTCCCGGCGGCCGGTAGCGGAAGCAGGTTACATTGAGGAAGGGAGGTGTCACCATTTCCAGGTCGGGGTGCTTTTTCACCCATTCGGAAAAACGCTGGTTAAGGTTTATATGCTTTCGCAAAATGGCTTGAATGCCTTCGAGTCCGTAGCTGCGAAGAACAAACCAAAGTTTTAGTGCCCGAAATCTTCGCCCCAGCGGAATACCCCAATCCCGATAATCATTGACTTGCCCGCGGGTGCGGGTCTTCAGGTATTCGGGAAGAATATCGAAGGTCCGTAGCAGAATGTCGGGGTCCTTCACGTAATAGGCCGTGCAGTCGAAGTTGGTGAACAGCCATTTATGTGGATTAAAGACAAAACTATCGGCATCCTCAATCCCTTCAATCATGAATTGATATTCGGGCAGGAGCAGGGCACTACCGGCGTAGGCTGCATCGATGTGGTGCCAGATGTCGTAGCGTTTGGCAATATCACTAACGGCCGCGATCGGGTCGACGGCCACGGTGCCGGTGGTGCCAACGGCCGTAACCACACAACAGGGGATGTAGCCTTTATTCAGGTCTTCGCGAATATATTCCTCCAACAGGTCAGGTCGCATGGCCATATTTTCATCTACGGGGACTTTGACCAGGTTTTGCCGTCCGATACCGGCTATTTTGACGGCCTTTTCCACGGAGGAGTGCGCCTCGCGCGAGGCGTAGGCCGTCAGCGACTGGCCGAGCCCCTGTTCGCGCGTAAACCCGTTGGTGGCGCTTTCGCGTGCGGCGATCAGCGCGCACAGATTGGCGCTCGACGCGCTGTCCTGGATGACGCCGCCGCCGGTGCCGCTCGACCGGAAGCATTCAGGCAGTCCGAGCATGTCAGCCACCCAGTCGAGCACGTGCGTTTCGAGTTCGGTAC
>JASBTH010000418.1 GCA_030148525.1 Saprospiraceae bacterium
GGAGTTGGAGAGAGGGGGAATTGGAGAGAGGGGGAACGGGGGTTACTTTACGATTCACCCAACAGGGATAGTAATGCGATGCCTCGCGTCACCGTTTCCGATTAGGGGATTAGGGGAAATTCGACCAAAGTCAGCCGGTTCAGCATGGCCATCGCAATCAGGAGATTATTGATGCTATTTTTCATTCTTCTGTTTGTCCTTTTGGCATCTGACATCTTATCAAATACCCAATACCAATTAACGACGCGGCTTGCAATTCGTGGCCAATGTGGTTATTTTCGCACTCTCTTAAAGCAGACATATGAAACGTACCGAGATTGCTCAAATATTGAAGGATCCCAGTCTGGATCAAAAAGTACACGTAAAAGGATGGGTTCGCGCTTTTCGTTCTAATCGCTTTATTGCGCTGAACGACGGATCGAGCATGGCTACCATTCAGGTGGTTGTCGACTTTGAGCAATTCCCGGAGGAGTTGATCCGTCAGATCAGTTTCCACGCCTGTTTGTCGATTACAGGTACGCTGGTGGAATCCCAGGGCAAGGGGCAGACGGTAGAAATCCTGGCCGAAGAGATCGAGGTGTTGGGCAGCACTGATCTGGATAAATATCCATTGCAGCCCAAGAAACAGAGTATGGAATACCTGCGGGAGAAAGCCCATTTCCGCATGCGCACCAATACCTTCAGTGCGGTTTTCCGGATTAGGCACGGACTCGCTTATGCCGTCCATAAATACTATAACGATAACGGCTACTACTATCTGCATACGCCTATCATTACCGGTAGTGATGCCGAGGGTGCGGGCGAGATGTTTCGCGTCACCACCTTTGAAGCGAACCAGGCCCCTACCCTTGAGGACGGGTCGGTAGATTACAAACAAGATTTTTTTGGAAAACCCACCAACCTGACTGTATCGGGCCAGCTGCAAGCGGAGATCGGGGCTCTGGCCCTGGGTAAGGTATATACCTTTGGACCTACTTTTCGCGCGGAAAACTCAAATACCAGTCGCCACCTGGCCGAATTCTGGATGATCGAACCCGAGGTTGCCTTTTACGATATCCAGGACGACATGGATCTCGCCGAGGATTTCGTAAAATACCTCATCAACTATACGCTGGAACACTACGGTCCCGAGCTCGAATTTCTGGATAAGCGCATCCAGGACATGGAGAAGAATATGAAAAAAGAGGAGCGCCGACCGATGGGGCTCCTGGAAACACTTCGTTTTGTGGTGGCCGATGATTTTGCCCGCATCACATACAGCGAGGCGGTGGACCTGCTTCGCAGCTCCAAACCGTATAAGAAAAACAAATTTCAGTACCCTGTAGAATGGGGTAAAGATCTACAGGCTGAACACGAGCGCTGGTTGGTCGAAAAGAAATTTAAAAAGCCGGTGATCGTTCGTGATTATCCGAAGGATATCAAAGCTTTCTATATGCGCATGAATGACGACGGGAAAACAGTCGCCGCCATGGATGTGCTATTCCCCGGTATTGGGGAGGTGATTGGCGGCTCCCAGCGGGAAGAACGGCTCGACGTACTGACCAGCCGTATGGCTGAAATGGATATCCCCGAAGAGGAGTTGAGCTGGTACCTGGACTTGCGTAAATTCGGGGGAGCACCTCACGCAGGATTTGGCCTTGGCTTTGAACGAATGGTACAATTTGTCACCGGAATGGGCAACATCCGGGATGTGATTGCCTTCCCGCGCACTCCCGGCAATGCTACTTTCTAGCAAGAAAGTACCTGCCAGCAAAAAAAGAGGCTGCACATCCTGTTGTGTGCAGCCTCTTTTATCTTGATTTCCAGACCATTCCCTCAACCAGATGCCCCTTAACGTTTTTTAGGGAATAGAAATTTTATCAATTTGATTTTTTTGTGCTATGTTTACACTGTCGTCAAAAAAGAAAAAGTCGGCATATTGCTGTATGCCGACCTCACGCTAATAACAAATCATAATCTCATGAAAAAAATAAGACGACCTAACTTTTACTAAACAAATCTTAATCTTATCGTTATCTCTTTACGTTAGAACAAATCGTAATCTCTATAATTCGACCTAACTTAATTCTTTCTTATGGGAGGTTCCTCGCTAAAAAGCGGGGAACCTTTCTAGTTTATGGGATTATGATTATCGTACCGGCTTTTTTTAGTTGCCTTTCAGATACCGGCTTTGACACCGATTGTACCTAATGTGTTGCCAATACGACATCATAATGATGTTCTTGTCAAATAGGGTGGTAACTATCGATCGGTTTTTCCGCTGAACAAGTGCAGACTAGAAGTGCACGTGTTGTACGTATAATCGGTTAGAACGAAATCGGTTTTTGTCAGTTTTTGGGACAGCCTCCGTTGTTCATTGCAGAAGAACGTTCGACCGATAGTTGCTCACCTTTCAAATTTATTCCTGATCGTTTTCAGGATCCTTCTCTCTCGTTCGAGAAACTCACTTTTGATTCGCTTGTGTTTCCCTCTTGAGTACATTACAAATATGCAGCAGAACCAGACCATTCTCAAAGACAAAAAAAGGCATTTGTTGAAAAAATGCACCTGAAAATGCACTCTCATTCCTTTAATAACCATTGATAATCAGCCAGTTAAAAAGACGTACCTGTTGAATATTTTTTTCTATTTGTTGCCGCTAAAGGTTGAAAAAAGTTGTTTTTTCTTCAAAAAAGCACAGAATTAGCCCCGGAAACGGTCGGTTTGGCTTCTGAAAAGGAGGGAAATCACCGGGAAGCGGTACCCTGCTTTAGGTATACTACCGAATGGATAGGGCTTAGTAGCAATCAAACCACCTATTATACCGACAAAGAAGTGGTTTTGCTACGCAGTACTTCGTGCTGGTGTCCCACCCCCCTTCGAGTCGAGGACATACTCGCGTGAAAAGGATAGTGCCTGATAATAAAGAGGCTTCTCTATTGGAGCTGAGATTGTACAATCCGGAGAAAAGTAACAGATGAGGGTAAAAAAAAAGTGTCGGTGCACCGAGTGCACCGACCTCACGCTAATAACAAATCATAATCTCATGAAAAATAAGACGACCTATTCTTTATGTAAAACAGCTCATAATGTGCGAATGTTTATCTGTGCACCAGAGCCTTACATGTTTGTCATTTTCACTCTACTAACGCTACAAAGCGCTATTATTATTTCGTAAAAACCCTTTTTATGTCCTTTTAATAGGATTTTAACACTTACTGTACGATTAACTTGCCCGTAGCCAGGAGTACACCGTCACTTTCCAAGCGGAATACGTAGACTCCCCGGGGCAGTTCGTTTCGGTTCAGTTCTACTTGATTGCTGCGACTGCGCTCACGGCGCACCAAACGACCTTCTATATCATGGAGCATCAGGTCGAGGGAAGTCGCATTATAACCGCTTACATCGAAAGTAACGACCTCCACAAATGGGTTGGGATAGACCCGGACATTCAGCCCGGGAATATCGGGTTGTTCAATACTGGTTACCTCCACGTATCCCGGGAAGGTTCCAACGGTACGCGTAACGGTATTGCTCAGCACGGGTTCCTGATAATCGAAGAATACCCGCAGTCGGTTTTCAATAGCGGTACCGGTTTGGTTACCGGGAGCCTGAGCGACCTCGTATTCAACGTAGCCCTGAGAAGCGACCGGTGTGCCATCGCTCAAGGGAGGCATGGAGAGACCGGTAAAGGTGATCTTCAAAATACCGTCTTCGTACACGTCGGCTGTATAGGGATGGCTGGAGGCACCAAAGGTCACTGCGTTCACATTGAGTCCTTCGGGAACTGTATCGCGAATAACGACCCGGTCAACAGTGTCCGTCCCGGTATTGGTAAACACAACTTTGTATTTCACCGGATCGGAGGCATCGATAAATTCACCCCGATAGCCCTTCGGGTGAGCCGTTAATGCTACTTGGGGGGCTTCCTCTTTGATTTCCTGCACATTAATGGAGCGGGATGGCATACGGTCATCTTCCGGGAATTGAGTAACCTGACCTACGGAAAAAGAACCTCCGTCTTCCGTGCAGCCTTCAATTGCCGCAGTTGCGTAATTACTAAACGGGTGACTCTCTGATTCCTGGGCAAATACGCGGTACGTACTTCCATTCGCAGGTACTTTGATGCGACGCTCTTCCTGCGCCTTCAATTGTAATGGCTCGTTAGCCACGATAATATCATCCTGGATTACGATCGACGCACGCTTGGTGATCATGTCCTGGATACCAATATTGATAATGGAGAACTCAATGGAATCGCCTTCGCACTGACCAGATACTTCCAGATCGGATCGGTCCCAGTCCGGGTCGAACATCAAGCACAAGGTATCCGGAGTGATATTGGCGGTGACATTTACCGCCTGATTCACAGCGATACCATCGCAGGCAGAGGAAGCAATTACTTCAAAACTTCCGGATTCTCCGGGTGCGACGGTCCCCACATTAAAAGTCAGGACATTTCCTTCATTACTGGCTGGTTCGACACCCGCCGACTTGTAGGATAATACGGGATCCAGAATAACTTCCACTTGCACATCGGCCGCCGGAGCCGTACCCAGGTTCTGATAGCGAACGGTGTAGGGCACATCACTGCAACGCGCCAAATACGGGGCGGATACATTCATTTCCATAAGGGGGCACTCCACCCGGGCGCGAACCCCAAAATCCGTGCGGGTAGTGTCGTAAAATTCTTGAAGCCGAAGCGGAACCCCGTCGGCCAGGCAAGATTCCCAATATTGATTCAGGGGAATGACTTGCACATTGTAGTCACCAGTATCAACCAGGATATTGTAGAAGCCATTGCGATCGGTACTACCGTAGTATGTTTTGTTTTTACCTTCCGCCCGAACCAGCCAATTCGCCAGGCCCGGCTCGCCGGCATCCACGTCACACTGTTCATCTTCATCCCAGTAAACGCGACCGGTTAGTATATTAGAGAAAGCGTTTCCGGCGGCATCTGTTTTCAGCAGAATAATATCGTTGAAAAAGGTGAGCTCGAAACCGTTATAACCGGCAATGACCAATTCACCATTGCTGGTTTCGATCAGATCGCGGCCTTCATCCAGGTATTGCTGATCACCCAGACGATTGGTGAATAACACCTCGCCATCGCTGGTCAGGCGAGCTACTAAGACCCCGACGTCAATACCGTCGGACTGAACCTGGAATCCAACACCCGCCAAATCACCGTTTGACAACTCGACCAGTGCATTCAAACCATCCTCCAGGTTGGGCTCTCCTACCTTTGCGGTCCACAGGGTATCACCCGTTTCTGCGTTTAGCTTGACGACCAGACCATCCTGTTGGTCATTGATCAGACCACCAATCGCAATCTGACCATCACGGGTACTGATAATGTCCCGGCCTTCTTCCAGCATTGGTCCACTCAAACGGTTTTCCCATAGTATGTTCCCGTCTCCGTCAATACGGAGGGCTACCAGATCGTTATCGGGACCTTCCTCGTTTTTTGAGACGCCAGTTAATACAAAATCGCCATCCACGCCGACGCCGGCATTGAGCCCATCCGTGCGGTCGGTACCACTGGTTTTTTTCCAGATAAGATCACCGGCCGCATCAAAGCGGGCATACATAAAGTTGCTATCCTCGGCATCGGGATCAAACTCCTCGCCTACGATGAGCATATCTCCATTGGCAGCCAGGGCAATGCCGGTTACCTTTTGATCGAGTGGCTCTTCCAGAACTTTACTCCATAGCAGTTCGCCCCCGGCGGATATCTCCAGTAGTAAAATATCGGAGTCGTCACCGTTGTTGAGGACAATCGTTCCGGTTATCAGGTAGGTTCCGTGGGCAGTGCGGACAATGTCTGTACCTGTTTCCCGAAAGCCTAAATCGTATTCTTTTCGCCAGACGAGAGTACCGTCAATATCGGTACGTACGACGAAGACATCCGGGTCATTATCCGCTCCAAATGACTCTGATACACCAACTATGACGTACCCCTGATCGATGGATTCGATAAGGGCAAAAGCTTCGTCGGTCTTATCGTCGCCGAAACTGTACTGCCAACCTTGCGCGGTCAGGGTAACAGACAAAAGAACCCCAAGCAGCGCGCCGACCCATCCGGCAGGACTGTAAGAGGTCTCTGCTATCGTCTTATTTATCCCTTTTATGATCATCAGCGCAAGCGTTTTAAAGCGTTTAGAATGATACATTACAAATATGTTACCGATTCGTGCTAAAATCAAAGACAAAAAAAGGCATTTGTTGACTTTTTTTGGGTATTTTT
>JASBTH010000419.1 GCA_030148525.1 Saprospiraceae bacterium
CGCGGAGGAACAAGACCACATTACCCTGCGTTGTATTCTCCGCGACGAACACCCTGAGCTGATCGATCGATTTCTGACTAATGGCAGTCGCTCCATACCCAAGGTCCTGGTCACGGATCCGGAGTCTGGCGAGGTCCATTACGTGTGGGGCCCACGGCCCGCACCGGCACAAAACCTGGTCATGAAAGGGCGGGATGCTATGCAGGCCATCGGAGATGAGACAGAACGCAAGGCCTTCTACCAAAACCTGCAAATAGAATTACAGAAATGGTATGCCCGGGATAAAACAAGAACCATCCAGCTGGAATTAGCGGAGGGTCTGGCTTCCGCTAAAAAACGAACTATTATGTTATAACTCCCGCACTCCATCCCAAAGGAGTAATAATCATGGGTTAAAAGCAATTCACCTGAACTGATGGTTCCATTACCATTATCATCGTGGAAACGCACTCGGGTATTGCCCAGGTGATCGGTGATAAGGGACTCTAAGTCTCAATTGCTGATGGCCGGAGGGTTTGGCTTCCGCTAAAAAAGGGTTGATGGATGCTTAATCCACCAACCCGTTTTCTGAAAAGCGTTTCTCTTTTGGCGAAAGCCTGAATAAAACCCTACCCCTCATACCAAATCCGGTAAATCGCATTCGCGAAATCATCGGATACCAGCATGGAGCCATCGGGCATGAATTCCACGTCTACCGGGCGGCCCCAGGCTTCGTCGGCGGCCTGATCGAGCCAGCCTTCGGCGAAGGGCTCGTAGGAAACTGCTTCGTTACCATTGAGGCGTACCAACATCAGTCGGTAACCGATCTTGGTAGACCGGTTCCAGGAGCCGTGCTCGGCAATGATCAAATGCCCGTTCAGGTCATCGGGAAAATTGGGCGTAGTCACGAATTCCAGTCCCAGCGGAGCTACGTGGGGACCCAGCTTCTGAGCGGGGGGCGTAAATTCTGAGCAGTCGCGCTGGTCGCCAAACTCGGGATCGGCCAAGTCACCCTGGTGGCAGTAGGGGTAACCGAAGTGCATGCCATCCCGGGGAGCGTGGTTGAGCTCACAGGCAGGCTGATCATCGCCCATCCAGTCGCGACCGTTATCGGTAAACCACAGGTCGCCGGTTTCGGGATGCCAAGTGAAGCCCACTGTATTGCGTACACCGTGTTGTACTACTTCCATGTTGGTGCCGTCGGGATCCATGCGGGTGATGCTGGCAAAGACCTCGTCTTCCGATTTACAAATATTACAGGGTGCTCCAACGGGCACGTACAGTTTATCGTCGGGGCCGAAAGCAATGAACTTCCAGCCGTGGTGGGTCTCGGTTGGGTAATCATCGTATATCACCTCGTAGGTCGGATTCTCGAGATTGGCTTCGATATCGTTGAAGCGTAAAATTTGGTTGACCGTTGCCACGTATAAATCGCCATCGCGGAAGGCAACACCATTAGGTAGCTTAAGACCTTCGGCCAAAACGTACTTTTGGTCATTTCGATTGTCACCATCCGAATCCTGGAGAGCATACACATTGCCTTCCCCACGGGTCCCCACGAAGAGTGTTCCGTTGGGCGAAAGATCCATGGAGCGGGCATTATCAACCCCCTCAGCATATACATCGATCTGGAAGCCTTCGGGCAGCTGAATGCGGTCGATGGGAAGATCACCGGCATAGGGTGATGGCGGTGGTGATGGTTTCTCCGGCGGATTGATGTTGCTGCAGGCAGCCACCACCAGTAAAGAAAGGACGGACATAAGGCGAATGCTCTTCATAGTTCTGTTTTTTTTACAAAATAGCAGATGTCTGCTTGAAAAACAGTACTCCGACCGAAACGTTTAGCGTTTTATTACCCTCCCCGTTGTGAAGTGACAGGTGAAGGGTTATACCTGGGCGTCATCTCGTTGAGGAATTCAAAGAAGTAGGCCACGTAGACGTCCCGTTGACCGTAGCCATCTTTGCGATTGGTGGTCAGATAAGCGGTATAGCCATCGCGGGCCAGAATGAAATGCGTATCATCACCGGCTGAATTCACGGGCAGGCCCAGGTTGTACGGTGCGGCCCAGCGTTTTTGCTCGGTGAGGTATTGCGTTTTGAATACATCGTAACCGCCCATGCTTTTCCGTTTGTCATTGGAGCTGTAGTAGAGCGTCTTTCCATCGCGGGCCAGGAAGGGGGTGGTTTCATCGTAGGCACTGTTAATCTGCGGGCCCATGTTGCGGGGAGCCGTCCAGCGCCCATTGATGCGTTCGGTCTGATACAGGTCGAGACCACCGTAACCCCCCGACCGATTACTGGCAAAGATGACCAGGTCGGAGCTGTAGAACATGGGCGAGGTGAACCCCGCATTGGCATCGATGGGGCCCACAAAGGGATCGGTTGACAACACCTGACCACCGACGCGGAAGGTGTCGATTAGCACTTGTCCCTGATCAAGGGCATCCCCCTGGAAGTAATACATCGATTGGCCACTTTGGGAAAACCCTAACAGCACTTCATGCCGAGGACTGTTTAAGAGATAGTGCATGGGGCGCACATCTTTCCAGATACCCGCCTTCAGGGTGGCATAGTAGATATCGGTGAAAAAGCGGCCGTATTGCGCATCGGGACGCCCGGCCGGATCCCGCGGTCCGCCCAGATTACCCGGACGAGAGGAGGTAAAGTAGAGGCGGTCACTGCGCGAGGGACTGGGTATCGGGCCGAACTCGTCGTGGACCGTATTAAATTGAGGACCCAGATTTTCGGAATAGGCCAGGGGTTGCCGGAATTGCATTTGCATGCCATTGGCACAGCGACGTACTGCATCCTGGATCATCTCCCGGTTGCGATTGCGCCGATCGATATTCTTCAGATAGGATTTATAGTAGTCGATAGCAGTCGAAAAATCGTGGCGGGCGTGGTAGATGCGCCCCAGGTACATGAGAACTTCGGGGTAGGGATTATCGCTTTCCAGTATGTTTTCCAAATACTTTTCAGCATCCTCCAGTCGGTTGAGGTGGTAGTTGGACAGAGCGATCAGAAATCGCCCCTCGGGATCATTGCGCCGTAGCTCCCGCTCGTTCATCAGCACGCCCAGCGCTTCTTCGTATTTACCATTCACAAAGAAGTCTTTGGCGCGGAGTAGTTTTTGTTCGGTGCTGCGTTGCGCGTTGAGCGTGGGTCCTGATATTATCCCTACCAATAAGAAACAGAGTATCCATCGAAGCATAGATGTCGCATTTTCGGTATTGAACGAAAAAGTGCTGATTAGTGGTTCAAATCAGGTATAAAAAAAGCCATTCCGAATGTGGAATGGCTTTTTTACGGGGTACCCGATCGGTTTACACTTCGCGGTCGGGATCGAAGGCCTCCAAATATTGCCCGACTCGTTGTACAAAAGAGCCTCCGAGGTATCCGTCGACCACCCGGTGGTCGTAGGAGTGAGAGAGGAACATCATGTGACGGACGGCGATCAGGTCTCCGTGCTCCGTTTCCACCACGGCTGGCTTTTTGCGGATGGCGCCCGTAGCTATAATAGCGACCTGAGGCTGGTTGATGATGGGCGTACCCATCACATTACCAAAGGTACCGACATTGGTCAGGGTGAAGGTGCCACCCTGAATTTCGTCCGGCTTGAGTTTGTTGTCGCGGGCGCGGCTTGCCAGGTCATTCACCTGCTTGGCAAGGCCGGCCAGATTCAGGAAATCGGCATTCTTGATCACCGGTACAATGAGGTTGCCGTTGTTCATGGCGGCCGCCATACCAATGTTGATGTTTTTCTTGATGATCAGGTTATTGCCATCCACCGACATATTGATATTGGGGAAGTCTTTGATGGCTTTGGCCACGGCCTCAATAAAGAAGGGGGTGAAGGTAATTTTCTCACCGTAGCGCTCCATGAATTTTGCTTTATTCCTGGATCGCCATTTGACGATATTCGTCACGTCCACTTCCACGAAGGACGTTACGTGCGGAGATGTTTGCTTGGACCGAACCATGTGGTCGGCGATCATGCGGCGCATGCGATCCATTTCCACGATCTCCACATCGCCCCCAACGCTTTTGCCAGATTGGCCGTTGGTTGCGGTAACCTGTGGTTGTTGGGTAGTGGTAGTCTGTGGCTGGGCAGGTGTCTTGGGTTGCTGAGTAGGAGCCCCGGTGCGGTTTTCGACGTAAGCCAGAATATCCTTTTTGGTCACCCGGCCTTTGGCGCCGGTACCGGGAATCTGTTCCAACTCGTCCAGGCTGATATTCTCGGTTTCGGCAATATTGCGAACCAGGGGCGAGTAGAAGCGACTTCCGCTACCCGATTCGATGGTAGTGCCGCCGGTCTGAGCGGTAGCCGGTTGGCGTCGGGGTTCTTCCTGGGGCTTGGGCTCCTTGTCTTGCTCGCCGGGAGCTTGTCCGTTCTCCGTAGTTTTACTATCGCCGGTAGCCGGAGATGCTTCAGCTTCTTCACCTTCAGTATTGATAATGGCAATCACCTTGCCGATTTCCACAGTCTCGTCAGGCTCGAACAAGATCTTTTCAATAGTTCCCGCAACGGGAGAGGGTACTTCGGAATCGACTTTGTCGGTAGCGATCTCGACAATGGTATCATCGACTTCTACCTGATCTCCTTCTTTTTTGACCCAATTCAGGATGGTAGCTTCGATGATACTCTCCCCCATCTTGGGCATCACAAGTTCGAACTTTGCCATGTGGTTTTCTTTAATTTGGTATTATTTGGTATTCAATGCCGGGCGGCGGTTTTCGGGTGCAAAAATACGATTCCTCAGGCGCTCACGCAAATGCTTTCTGCACCTGACCTGTTAGGTAACGGCGGGTTCTGGATAATGTTGACGCAAAAATGTACGCACCAAATTCAGTGCATACACAGTTGCGTACTGGATATTTTTTAAACGGTCCTTACCGGCCTGGAGTTTGAACGTTTCAGTGGTGGCACCATTGCCTACGGCCATCCAGATAGTTCCCACCGGCTTTTCCGGCGTTCCTCCTCCGGGCCCCGCAATTCCGGATATCGACACGGCAACGTCCACGCCCAGCACCTCGCGGGCACCATCCACCATTTCCCGCACCGTTTGCTCACTAACTGCTCCGTATTCTTCCAGGGTTTCGGGTCGTACCTTCAGCATATTTGTTTTCACCTCGTTGGCGTAGGCAACAATACTGCCCAAGAAGTAGGCCGAAGATCCGGAAATGCTGGTAATGCGGTGAGCAATATGGCCGCCGGTGCAGCTTTCGGCTGTTCCCAGTGTTAGTCCCAGTTGCTTGAGGGTGCTGCCAATTACTTCTTCCAGTTGCTGGCGTTCGCGCCCGTAAACCAGGTCGGAAAGCAGGCCCTGCATGGTAGCCAGGTGCTGGTCGAGTTCGCGTTCGATACGGGCCTGGACATCACCACGAGCCGTGAGGCGCAGGCGCACTCGCCCCAGATTGGGCAGGTAAGCCAATTTGATGTACCCGGGCAGGCTGGCCTCGAAATCAGCCAGTCGATCCGCTATGCGCGATTCGCCCTCGCCAACGGTGAGTAACGTACGGTGGGCAATTGGCCGCCCGGGATAGATGTCCCGGATCTTGGGCATTACC
>JASBTH010000442.1 GCA_030148525.1 Saprospiraceae bacterium
CGCTCCTCTAATTGTCGGGATACTTTATTAGTGGCTTCAATATCCGAGCCCAGTGGTAATTCGATAAAGGCATTGACGTACACCGGATCGGAGGATGTAAAGAACTCCACCTTTGGTGCACGCCAGGCCAGGACGCCGATAGCGGCAAAAAGCAGTAAAAAAGTACCACCAAAGACGAGCATGGGCACCCGCAGAGCACTGGCAATAAACCGATCATAGGCTTTCTCCAATACGGGGAGAACCCGGTTTTGAAAACCAAATGAAGCCGGTCGTAAGACGAAGTAATTCAGCAAAATGATCAGGAAAGTTGCTCCCATCAGATTGCGTATTGCCGGTACTCCCGCCAGGTGGCCACCAATAGCAACCAGCAAGACGATGGCCGCACCGATCAAAATATTACGGGTCTTGCGACGACGTACAGCCCGGTCATCCGCCCGCTCATCCACCTTCATAAAAGTAGCTGCGAACACCGGGTTAATGACCAGTGCCACAAACAGGGATGATGTCAGTACGATGATCAACGTAACCGGCAGGTACAGCAGGAAGCTGCCCAGGATACCCGGCCAAAACGCCAATGGCAGGAAAGCAGCCAGCGTGGTGGCCGTGGAGGCAATGATGGGCATCGCCACTTCGCCCGCCCCGTATTTGGCAGCCTGCGCTGGTTTGTAGCCATTCTGCATATAGCGGTAGATATTTTCAACCACCACAATGGCATTATCCACCAGCATCCCCAAGGCCAGGATCAGTGCAAAAAGCACCATAATGTTCATGGTCACACCGGTCATAGATAAGAATAGTATTCCCATCAGCATCGATAGCGGAATGGCCACCCCTACGAAGGAGGCGTTACGCAACCCGAGGAAAAACAGCAGGATCAAGGTCACCAGGATAATCCCGGAAATGATGCTGTTCTCCAGGTTATTTACCTGATTACGAGTATTGATCGACTGATCGTTGAAAAGGGTAATACTCAAATCAGATGGCAATTCCTCTCGGGCTTCCTCAATGATCTCTTTGATCTTATCCGAAGCGTTCAACAGGTTTTCACCGCTCCGCTTAATCACATCGAGCGAAATAACCGGCAAACCGTCGGCACGGGCAATACTCGTTCGGTCCGCATAACCGTAAGTAACATCAGCAATCTCCTTTAAGAAGATAGGGCGTTGGTCCTCTGATTTGATAATCAGATTCTCAATCTGCTCCACATTCTCAAACTCCCCGGTTACACGAACTGCCCGGCGGAAATCGTTATTCAGCAACTCCCCCCCCGACATGGTTACATTCTCGGAAGAGATAGCGTTTTCGATATCCTGAAAACTAACCTGAACGGCCTCCATCTTAGGCAGGTCTACATCCACTTTAACTTCCCGCTCCCGATCTCCTTTCAATTCTACATCCGAAATCTCCTCCAGCTCTTCAATGCGATCCTCAAGGAATTCAGCGTAACTCAACAACTCATCATTGGTGTATTCCCCCGCTACGTTCACCGTCACAATGGGAATCTCCGACAAATTGATGTCGAGAACGGTTGGTTCGGTATCTAAATCCGTCGGGAGTTCGCTTTTTGCTTTATCCACGGCATCCTTCACCTTACGGACGGCATCGTCAATATCTATATCGGACTCGAATTCAGCGGTGATAACTGAATAATCCTGAATGGAAGTCGATTTGATATCCTTAATACCGGAAATGGATTGTAATTCCTTTTCGATCGGACGGGTGACCAGGTTCTCAATATCCTCGGCTGAATTACCAAAGTAAGGCGTGTTGATGTAAACGGTTGGCCAATCGACCTCCGGAAATTGTTCTTTGGGCATATTGCGGTACGACACGACCCCGAAAAGCAGGATCATAAATGCGACCAAAAAAATGCTGGTTGCATTGTCTACCGCGAAGGAGGACAACTTAAACTCCCGCGTACCCTGTGCATTATCTGTATTAGCCATTAGCTGCTTCTTGTTTAATTTCACGAATGCGGATCGGATCGCCGTCAGCTAATCCGCGAGCCCCTTCTGTGATGATGGTTTCGGTTCCCGACAATCCGGATTCCACGATAATAGTACCATCGTAACTTTCGCCCGTGGTAACGTACCTCTTGCGAGCAAAGGTCTCGCCATCCTGCTGCTCAACCACCATTACGAAGTTTTTACCGCCAACCTCCTGTTGTACCAGATTGAGGGGAACGACTACTACATCTTCTTCCTCGTAGTCTTTCACCAACATTATTGCCAGTAGGTTAGGCTTCAGCATGCCCCGGGTATTAGGTACATTGACCTCGACCTTAAAGGTCCGGTTGCTGGCATCGATGGTACTACCGATCAAACTGACCCGGCCGGTTTGTTCGATATTCAATGCGGGGTATTCAATCTTTACCTGATCCCCATAACCAATATTTTGCAGGTAGTTTTCCGGAAGATCGGCGGCTACCTGCAGACGTCCCGTATTCAGAATGGTTACGATGGGGGCCCCCGGAGAAGCCAATTCACCCCCTTTAAGGTTGACTACATCCACCACACCGCTAATGGGAGCATAAACTTTACTCTTGGTCAATTGGAATTCCAGCGTTTCCAGGCTCTTCTCCAATCGTTCCACATTGTTTTTAGCCTCCAGATACTGGATCTCTGACCCAATGTTTTGTTCCCACAACCGGGATTGTCGGTTGTAGACATCGCGAGCCAGGTCCAGGGATGTCTGTATCTCGGCCATTTGTTTATTGATCTGTTCCAGGTCCAGGGTAGCCAGCAGTTGTCCCTTTTTGACCCGATCCCCTTCTTCGACCGTCACCGACACCAATCGTCCGGCTACTTCAGCAGTGGCAGCTACCCGATCATCGGCTTCTACCTGTCCCTGAACTTCCACATACCTGGAAAAGTTCTGACGTACCAGAGGAGCAACCCTTACCACTGGCCCTTGGTTCAGGGTTGAGTTCGGGTCGAGTTCGGCAATGCCTTCCTCCAATTCATTAATCGTCGCGGTGAGTTCCTGGAGTTCTTTCTTCTTCTCCTGGAGCATGGCCCGCTTTCCTTCCAAATCTTCGGGCATAACATCCGTTTCAGCGGGCTGGGGTTGGCAGGCAGAAAAAAGGATGGCACCTATGACCAGTGCGGCTAGGTTATTTTTCATAACAGTCATTGGCTTTTTCATGGTGATTTAATTACCCAGTGCCCGGTTCAACGCAAAGCGTGCCGTCACCAGATTGTAAAGGGATTGCAGGTAGTTACTCTGAGTCTGATACAAGCTCTGTTCAGCCTGATTTACTTCCAGACTGGAGCCCACCCCTTCCCGGTATTTAATTTGTGTGGTTTCGTAAATTCTGCGCGCCAGATCCAGGTTCTTGGACTGTCCATCCAGAGTACGTCGTGCATTTAGGTACTCGATGCGGGCATTGTGCACTTCCATGCGAATAGACCGTTGAAGATCCTGGCGTTGGTTGATCACCTTTTCGCGTTCCAGGCGAGCGCGTTGCACGGTAGCTTTTTTTCCAAAGCCATCGAAAATAGGTACGTTCAGGTTCAACCCGACAAAAGAAGTAGGTGCCCAGAATCCATCGCTGAAATTGTCGCCCTGATACTGTTGCTGGTAAACCACCGACCCTCGCAGAGTAGGCAAAAAGGCCTGCTTATTCACCTCTACATTCAGATCCTGCAGCTCAATACCGGCGTTTGCCAGGCCGATCTCCGGACGCCTATCCAGATTTACCGGACCACTAAGCGCGTCCCCTGATACCGTTTCGGCATAATTCTCCAGGTCTTCGGTAAGCACTAATTCCCGGTCCATCGGATAATTGAGGACAAACTTGAGCACATTCATGGCGGAGGTGCGTTGCTGCTCCAGATTCTCCTGTTCGATTTCCAGGTTGGACAGTGATAACTCCAGCCGATCAATATCGAGTTGCTCAGCGAAACCCGCCTCGTACAGTTCCCTGGTTTCAAACAGCAGTTTTTCCAGATTCTCAATGTTGCGATCCAGGATTTCCAGGTTTTCATCAACCAGCAGAACCGGCAAGTAGGCATCGATCACCTGGTTGCGTACCGCTCGCTTTTCGACGAGCATTTCTTCCTGGACGTATTTTCGATAGGCTTTGGCGGCTTTCAGGGCCGTGAAATAGGATCCATCGAAGATCATTGCATCCAGCGCAAGGCCTGCCGTGAAGTTATTCTTCAGCAGGAAGGATGCTTCCGGGCTTACTTCTTCCCCCGGATTCAAAGCCTGAATTAATTGCACAAATTGTTCGGGCAGTACCTGGACCGGAATTTCCAGGTAGCGGTTGTAACTGGCCGACCCACTTAGGCTCGGCAAACCGGTTGCCCGCCGCTCTATGATCTGTTGCTCGGCATCAGCAATGTTGATGCCCGCATTTTTAATGGCGGTCGTATGCCCCCAGGCGTATTCAACCGCCTCGTCGATCGTCAGGACAGCCGGGGCGTCGGGGTTTTCGGATTGCGACCATAGTCCGGCCGACACTGCCGTTTGCAGCAGTACAATCCATACTAATCTTTTGGTCATGTAGATTTGATATATAGTTGAATCAATCGGGTTCCGTATAAATCAGAAGTTCTGTTAGTCAATGTGTTCGAGATTGCGATCCATATGTTTTTCCAAAACCTTCAGTCCCTTCAACGACGCAATTCCGTGGATATGGTAAAGCATATATTGACGAAATAACGTTTCCAGGTTATAGTCCGACAGTGGAAATAATTCCTCGTCGGCGACCAGGGATGTTTTTCCAACGTAGAGCTTGGAAACGATATCCGGATTCAAATCCTCCCGGTATAGTCCCTGCTTCATCCCATCCTCAATATTGCGCTTCAATAACTGATATATATACTGTTGGTGTTCTTGTTCAAAAGCTTTCCATTGACGCCCGTAGTATTTCTGCAGGTCGTATAGCGCTGACTGGGACATGCCACGCAACTGTCGCAGCACGCTTTTGGCAATGCGGAGTATTTCGTCAATAGCATCCGTGGCAACACGGTGGATCTCCTCCATCTCGGCCTGCTCTTCCTCCTTCCGGCAACCAAAAATCTGCTGGATCAGATCGCTTTTATTATCCACATACTGGTAGAGCGTCTTTTTCGAGATGCCAAGTTCCCGGGCAATATCATCCATGGTAACACTCTTAATACCATAGCGCATAAACAACCCTTCAGCTCCTTCCAGGATCTTATCTTTTATCTCCATCTATATTTTCCTCCTAAGTGGTGCTACAAAAGTATTCGAAGTACACCATGGAAACAATTATTGCGAAAAATGTTTCCATGGTTTCTACGGTTTTTTTGATAAACACCCCCAAACCGGGGATGAACAGACTGAATTACCCTGCTTATGACTTGGTTTCATCGACAAACAACCAATCGGGACTATATCCTGGCTACCGGATTTTGCTCTGCCAGGCGTGGCAGTCTTTAGCCTGGCTTTCGCCAAAAAACAGGATACCAACAGAAAATATGGAGATAGTGGTGCGCAGTGAAGTATTATTTGTTGCGCTGGTTCCGAAGAAGGAGCTCCCAATCCTCCGGCGTGTCTATATCAAAACCCGCTTCCGGACAAGCCATTGCGAGCACCTGGGATCGGTGCTTCCCGATGACTTTCTTGGCTCCGCCCCCCGTGCGTAAGGCCTCCAACTCCGCGAAGAGCGTACGAGAAAAAATAGCCGGAACGCCTAGTGTTTCCTGATAACTGGCCGCTACAATCGCTGGTCGGCTTTTGCGAAAAGCATTAACAAATCGGTCCAGAATAGCAATAGTGACCAGAGGTTGATCAACCAGGGTTATCAAACAGCCATCAGCTGCGGGATGCCAATAACGGAGTTGCTGCACCCCGGCAGCAATAGAGCTTCCCATACCCGATTCCCAATCCGGGTTATGAACCAGGTGCACATCCTGGGTGGCCAGGTCCGTTTCCATCAGTTCGTGCCTGGCGCCGGTAACGACGATTGGCGCCAGACAGGTAGCCATGCGAGCGCGTTCTGCGGCCAGTTGCAGCAACGTATTGTCCCCTACCCGCAGCAACTGTTTAGCCCGCCCCATGCGACTTGCCTGGCCGGCCGCTAATACGATGGCTGGTAGTGGTGTTTTCATAATTACTCTTTTTTCCGGTTATACTCGTCCATCAGGTCCATCACCCGGTCAATGGGTAACGCCTCGATGGTATAGCCATTTGATTGCATAGTCCGGGCAGCAAAAAGGGAATTAATAATAGCCTCCTCGGTTGCCTCCACCGCGGCCAGAAAGAGTGGCGACATAGCGTTGTTGCTCAGGATTGTTACCTTTTGTTCGCCACTACTTCCATAGGCGATACGAACTGCTTCGTGTGTGGAGAAAGCGATGACGTAATCGCCACTACCATTGGAAGCGAAACCACCGGTTCGGGCTAATCCCAGCATGGCTCGCTTAGCCAATCGCTCCAAATTACGGGCATCCAGGGGCGCATCCGTGGCAACCACCATCATGCAGGAACCATCCGAACCTCCCTCCAGTTGACGACGCAAATAGTATTGGCCCAATAGTTCCCCGATCGGCACGCCACTGATCTGAAGAACGCCTCCGAAGTTGGTCTGTACCAAAACTCCGACGGTATACCCACCTGCATCTGCGGGCAACCTCCGCGAAGCCGTTCCTATGCCACCTTTAAAACCAAAACAAACGGTACCGGTACCAGCGCCCACATTTCCTTCCGCAGGTCGATCAGCCGAAGCTGCTTCAATCGCCTGTACCACGTGTTCGGGCCGTACGTGGCGGCCACGTATGTCATTAAGTCTGCCATCATTGGTCTCGCC
>JASBTH010000458.1 GCA_030148525.1 Saprospiraceae bacterium
CCCTGAGGATTCGGCCTTAGCAGTCTTCAGTAGGCAGTCTCCAGTTCTCAGTAGGCAGTAGGCAGTTTGCAGTTTAAGCCCATCCGCTTCAGCGGTGGGAGTAGAATTCTCCAGTTTGCAGTAGGCAGTAGGCAGTAGGCAGTTTAAGCCCATCCGCTTCAGCGGTGGGAGTAGAATTCAGTAACCGTCCGATTTCAGTCTTCAGTAAGCAGTATATTTCCGCTTTCGAAAACGCCTTTTTCACGCGGTGAGCGCAGCCCGTACGGGCAATGGTTCGCAGTGATTTCATAGCTTTTTGAGGTTGACCACATGTGTCAGGCAAAAAAGGGCAGAGTTATAATAATCAAGCACAACGAAGAAAACCCAGCTCAGGCGAGTCCCTTTAGTCACTATGGTCCCTTCGTACCCGTTCTCCAAGCTCCCCGCCCGCCGAAGTCCGTACGGAGGAAGGAGGGCCACGCTCCACGCCCGACGCAAGAAAGATCGAAGATACTGCAATCAAACAAACGAGATAGCCCAGCCCGGGCGAGTCTCTTAAGTCGCTGTAGTCTCTTCTTTCCCTCCCAGTCCCTGTCCTTCAATGAACCATGGAGTTACACAGAGTTTCACGGAATAGGCTGATTAATTTTCGATTTCCATATATGACCTCAACCTTCCCTGCCCGCTGTAACGCAGTGAAAGCGGGAGGCTCAACCTCAATCTCAACCTCCCTCTTGAAGATACGCCTTCAATTCCTTACTGCTTTCAACAAATGATTCCGACTCCGCAATGGCAATCAGGTAGCTGCCCCGCAGGCTCTGGATGATGTTCCGCAGAATAGGCTTGTCGAGGAAGTCATAATTCCCCTGACGAATAGCAGTGTAGTCGATCTCCCGGATCATGAATTCCCCCATGTAGTTCTCGTTGATCTTATCCTGGCGGGTGTAATCCTTAAGTAATTCCCGCTGCTCTGCGTGGTGTTTTTGCAGTCGCTTCTGAAGATCCAATGACCCGAACAGGGAAAGGTCGCCGGTATTTACCAGTGTTTGGTAGGTAATATCCTGTGGGTTGTAGGAAATACCGGATGCCAACTGGTAAATGGTATTGGGAACAGAATCACGCGGCCCCGGAGCACCGTACAAAATAGGCAGGATGCGATCAGTGGCTCCCAGGCGATTCCGAAAGGCTGCAATGTTTTCCTCCAACTGCTTAATCTCGGCATCAAGATCGGTGATTAAACTGGTGGTGTATTGCTTGCGCAACTTGCGGTCCTGGCTGTTCTCCGCCCAGCGATTCAGGGAAAATGCAATAGTAATACCAATGATGACAATGGCAATTTCACCGAGCGTATACCGCCAGTTGATGCCTTTTTTGCCTTCGGATGTCGACATATACAGTTGGCGTTAGTAAGTGTATGTCAATAACCGGATTTCGGAAATTGACGTGAGATGGAGTGTGCTCTCCAATGATGAAAAGGAATAGATTCGGTATATTTTGCCGCATAAAAACAAAAACATGCGCAAAACGACCACTTTTCTGTTCCTGTTGGCATTGCTGACGGGATGTTCTTCCTATCGTCATGCTGAATTTACAAAAAAAGATGTTCGCCGTGCCCAAAAGGTGATCGGCTTGTCTTTTGATAAAGAGGCCGTCAATACTATGTATCGGTATTTAGGCCGTAACAATGACGGGTACGATTCCCTGAGGGCTTTCTCAACGGATTACCGGACTGAGCCCGCTTTGTATTTCGATCCCCGACCGGGAGGGTTCCAAATGCCAACGTCCGCAAAGGCATCCCTGTGGACTATCCCCAGGGACGTGCAACGTCCCGAATCCAACGAAGAACTGGCTTTTATGTCGGTCGCCGAATTAGCTGGTCTGCTGCGATCAGGCCAAATCACATCAGTAGAACTAACTCAACTATACCTGGACCGTATTGAACAGTACGACGATCAGTTGATGTCGGTCATTACGCTCACCAAAGACCGGGCACTGGAACGCGCCCGTCAGGCCGACCGCGAGCTGGCGCAAGGGCAGGATCGGGGTCCGCTGCACGGTATTCCTTACGGGGTGAAGGACCTGGCGGCGGTTGCCGGCTATCCCACTACCTGGGGGGCCGAGCCCTATCGCGACCAGGTGTTGGATTACACGGCTACCGTAGTAGAGCGACTCGACGAAGCGGGTGCGATCCTGATCGCCAAACTGGTATCCGGATCGCTGGCCCGGGGTGATGTGTGGTTTGGCGGTAAAACACGGAACCCGTGGGATACCGAACAGGGAGCCAGCGGATCGTCGGCCGGGTCAGCTTCCGCCACGGCGGCCGGACTGGTCGGGTTTAGTATTGGTACCGAAACCCTCGGATCCATTACCTCACCCTCGACCCGTTGCGGCGTAACGGGTTTGCGGCCCACCTACGGTCGCGTGCCGCGGACCGGCTTCATGAGCCTTTCCTGGACCATGGATAAGGTGGGGCCCATCTGCCGTACAGCTTTTGATTGCGGACTGGTACTGGCGGCTATTCAGGGCCCCGATGGTGCTGACAGGACCGTTGTGGAGGCGCCCTTCACGCCCAGAACGGACCGGTCGCTGAGTGATTTGCGAGTGGCTTTTTTGGCGGAAGCCTTTGAGCAGGACTCCTCCGATATAGGCAGCAATGACGATGCTGCCCTGCAAGCTCTGCGGGATCTGGGACTGAATCCCGAAGCCATAGCATTACCGGAAGATTTCCCGTGGCGTACGTTCGATATTATTCTGCGCTCAGAGGCAGGTGCCTTCTTCGATGAATTGGTTCGCTCCGGTGAGATTGATGATATGGTCGAACAGGACTACGGTTCCCGGGCCAATTCCCTGCGGCAATCGCGATTCATACCGGCGGTAGAGTACCTGCAGGCCAACCGCCAGCGTCAGCGCCTGATCGAATCCATGCACCAACTGATGAAAGGCTACGACCTGGTGATCAGTCCAAGCCGGGGAAGCCGGCAATTGTACATTACTAACCTGACCGGACACCCCGCTTTGTCGTTACCGACCGGACTGGATGAAGACGGACATCCTACATCACTGACACTATTAGGGCCACTGTATGGCGAAGCTACTCTGGTCGAGGTGGCGCGGGCCTTCCAGGAAAAAACGGAGCACGACGAAGCGCATCCCAATTTAAGTACCGATAAATAATTTGCAACGCAGTTGCATTATTGGTAGTTTTACCAAACTATGGATCAGGTTGTTCCGTTTTGGGATTGGTACGTGCTGCCTTAACGGGTATTCCGGAAGGAGTGCTAAAGATTGAAGTGGATGAGAAAACGACGAATTGGTTTTCGGTCTTTTTTTGCCGAAAGGCTGACATGCATTTGGAGTATTTTGATACTCTCAGGTACGCTTACGGGGGTAGGGGCCCAGGTAGATTCGTGTACCTATAAGATAGAGGGGCAGGTCTTTGATCAGAAAACCGGCGAACCCATGGAGCTGGTAAGCATCCAATTGGTGGGCAAGCAAATGGGGACGACCACGGATGCTGAGGGCCGATTCGAATTTATGGGCTTGTGCGACAAGGAAAATGACTTATTGTTTTCCTATGTCGGCTACAAGCAGGTGGAGCACCACCACGATTATCACCATCCGTTCGTGGAGATTTATCTGGCCCCCAATTCCCTGTTAATGGAAAGTGTGGTAGTGGAAGCCGAAGCTAACCAGAGCGGTATGGAAACTACCCAAACCGAACGCCTGTCAGAGGAAGAGCTGGCGGAGGTGTCTTCCCTGACTTTTGGTGAAGCGGCTAGTCGCATTTCGGGGGTGCAGACCATTAGCACTGGCCAGAACATTGTAAAACCGGTGATCCACGGTCTGCACAGTAACCGTATTTTGGTGGTTAATAACGGGTTGCGCCACGAATTTCAGAATTGGGGCACCGATCACGCTCCCGAGATCGACCCTTCCATGGTAGATCGGCTGGAAGTGGTGAAAGGGGCCGGTACTGTGCGCTACGGTCCCGAAGCATTGGGCGGGGTTATCCTGATC
Organism: Saprospiraceae bacterium; assembly: GCA_030148525.1. GTDB lineage: Bacteria > Bacteroidota > Bacteroidia > Chitinophagales > Saprospiraceae > DT-110. Next base: position 3,997 of record JASBTH010000458.1, read on the forward strand.
AATCCTCCAAAGCCGGACTTCAATACCTCACTGAGCGGGTCGGTATCCCTTACGGGCAAAAGCAATGGTCGCTCGGGAGAAGCCTCCATGCAATTGGAAAAGGGCTTTAAATGGATCAGCCTGATGGGCAGCGGGTCGTATTTGAAGCAAGGTGATCTGAACACCCCGGATTATCAGCTGACAAACACTGGAAAGGAGGAATACAGCTATGGCGGTGGTTTTCGGATACACCCGCTGCCGGAGCT
>JASBTH010000460.1 GCA_030148525.1 Saprospiraceae bacterium
TCCGGAACGCCGTTTTCATTGCAGTCGTCTTCGTCCTGATCGGGAACGCCATCACCGTCACAATCCAGTAAAGACGGATCCGGAATGTTTTCGCATTCCCCCGTCTCAGGATTGACTCGATCGATGGTGGTCGGATCGCCGTCGTCGCAACAAAGGTTGTAAATGTGGTGACATCGACCCTCATCGTCGATGTAATCGGTGGTGGCAGGGTTGCCGTCGTCGCATGGATTCTGATCCTGAGCGGATAGCACATGCGTAGAAGCTACCAACACGAGAAGTGTTAGCAACCTCATCCAGCCCCCTGCGGAGAGGTTGAGTTGTTTCATGGTAATGTGGTTAAAACGCTGATTATTCATAGGGATGGTGCATACCAATCCCGTGCCTGCACCTGGGATGCAGACAATTTTAAAATGCTGTAAATCTGTTCAACGGACTACCTAACCTGGTAACCGGTATTTGAAATAAGCGGGAAATGAAGGGGAGGTCTTTAAGTGGAGCGAGGAGCGCGCCTGAGTGCATCCCCCTCACACATTGTTTTTGGTTGTTTGGAGTTCATCTAAGTAGGTTTTGGTTAGAATACGTATGTTGATATGGCCTGGCCATATCAACATACTGCTACTGTAGTAATGTAATACACAAAGGCATTACAAGAACAACTTCGGGAGTAAGGGGAAAGAATTGCAGACTTTGGGGGAACAGAATAAAGGGAACCTAAAAGAGGGTTAGGTCATTTGTTGATACGCGACAGGAGGAAAATGTTCTAGTATTCGATTTGATTTTAAGTTTTTTTGGATGAATATCAAACGCCATAATCATTTTATTTTAAAACTTCTTCATTTTTAAGTGAATCGTATATCCCCCCTGGCGTTTGATGTCAAGTGATGCACCCAGTCTTTTGGCCCGCATTTCCATGTTTTCAATACCTTGGCTGCTTTTTTTACGGGGCCGTTCACCATTTGACATACCATTGTCCTGTATGCGCATAGTGAATTTATTACCATCAGCTTTCATGAACACGTCAACCTGGGTAGCATTGGAGTGCTTACTGATGTTATTTATTGCTTCTTTATATATAAAATACAGGTTTTGACGGATTTCGACGGGTATTTTTTGACGTAAGTCAATACCCTCCTCCCGCATATGAAACTGGATATCCCGCTGTTGAAATACATCTTCAGCGTGCTCTTGCATGCGATCCCTCAAATCCGCCATATAGTCCTTGCGGGAGTCGATGGACCAGATTACATCGTGCAATTTTGAGGCGGCTTTCCGACTAACTTCGCTAATGTGCTCCGACCGGGCCCGATCATCCGAATTTTTGGCCTTCATGGCTAACAGGTCCGATTGCAAAGCAATTCCGGATAACAACCCACTTACCTCATCGTGAATATCGCTGGATAGCTTAGTGCGAAACTGTTCTACTTGCAGACGTTGATTTAGTCTATACCGGAAGAGCAAATACCCCAATAGAATGATTAACATGGCGAATCCAATATAGGCAGCCGTTGTGTTATACCAACTTGGATGGACGATCAGTGGTATGGTCAGTATTTTTTCACCCCAGTGTCCACTAGGGCCTGCGGCCTGTACCTGCAACGAATATTTGCCAGCCGGCAGGCGGTGGTAACGCACCCTGTTTTCGGTGTTTTGGTAAACCCATTCTCTTTGGAGCGGCCATAAACGGGTTTGGAACTGGTTGCGATCAGGGTTAGAGAAATGCGGTAAAAAAAACGAAAATTGTACACTGGATACTTTGGGGTACATATGGAACGCATGTCCGGCCTTCCAGGATTGCTTTACCTGTTGGACACTATCGGTTCGGGTGTACGTCCATTCCACCTCTGATAAACGTGGGGGAGGTAAGGAATCGGCAGTCAGGACCGACTCCGGTTTAAAGCGGGAAAACCCGTTGACTGATCCAAAGTACAAATAGTTCTGAGGACTAAGAGCTCCGGAATTAGTGGTAAACTGGTCAGCGGCAAAACCGTCATTAGCATAGAAATAACGAAAGGCTTTTTGATCGGGAAGCCATACGTTCAGTCCGCCGTCGGTACTAATCCAGATTTGGCCATTGTGGTCCTCCACAATAGTACTTACGTTATCGTTGGATAAACCGTCTTTTTCGGAAAGGGTAAAAGCAAGCCCGCCTTCTTTATCCAACACCACAATTCCCTCAGAACTCCCTACCCAAAGTTGGCCGATTTGATCCTGGGTAATGGTTCGCACTGTTGCTCCCCGTACGTGTTCGGTAGGATTGTACTGAGAAACATCGGTTCGCTGCGCGTTGACCCGAAAAAGACCTTGGTCTGTTCCTATCCAGATTTGACCATTTTGGTCTTCGAATAAGCAATTCAGGCGCAGGCCGCGAAAGGGGTTGTTTTCTTCGAGCGTTGTAAAGGGCTCAAAAGTAGATTGGTCGGGGTCGAAACGAACCAATTTGTTGTTGCCCTGCTCCCCGTTGGCAATAAGCCAGAAATACCCATCATCCCCGGTGATCAGATCGTAGAAGCGATGTGGGAATTCATATACGGTTGCCAGGTCAGTTTCCAGATCATACCGTATGAGTAGTCCATTTCCGTTCCCCTGACACGCAATACCCCACAATTGACTGTACGACTGATAAAGTATATCGTAGCTGCAGCGAAAGTTAATCGGATCCCCTTCGGGGTCCGTGCGGATCTGCAGCGTATCCAGTTCGCCGGTATGTTCATTAAACCGGTACCAATGGGTGTATTCCCGGGCTAAATAAATATTCCCATCATCGCCGTAGGTAATGCCCTTCATTATGGCACCAAATTCATCCGCTGCGATGGGCTCAGCCAGGTAGTTATCGACCCTGAAGTGATTATTCTGGTATATCTTCAGGCCGGTATCCGCCCCGATGTGAATGGTTTTCTGGAAATCTTCGGAGTACAAGCTGATAATGTACTGGCTAACCTGTTTCAGGAAATCCCAATTGCGTGGTTCCTGTTGGGCTGGTTTGTAAAACAGGTGTTCGGTAATGGGGTAATTGCCATTGCCGTCGGTCTGGCTAAACAGTATCCCTCCGTGCTCGTCTTCCCACATATAGGTATACTCCTGAAAGGGAGCATTGTCGAGGTCCTCTACCAGGTGCCAGGCATCTTCCACCAGATCAAAGTATACTACGTACGGATGGCGCGCAAAGCTCAGGAATAAAGCGTTTTTTGTTCGACTCATTTGTAAGATCCGGCTGGCCACCGGATACTCGAAGGGTTCGGGTATTGGTATGTCCTCTCGACCGAACCTCACCGGATCGTTTTTGCCGCAAAGGCTAACCAGGCCGTATTCACTATCGTTGATCATGAATGACTGATCATCAAGAACAACAAAATCCAGTTGAGACCGGGAACCCGTAAAATCGCGTTCCCATTCGCCTACCTGGATAAGGGTATCGCTGAATTGGTATTGATAAATCCGGCAGCGATCCAATTGAGTAGTAAGTACATAGGGCAAACCGTCGGGACCGACGACTATTTTTTTTACGCTGCCCTGCACTCC
>JASBTH010000466.1 GCA_030148525.1 Saprospiraceae bacterium
AAATTTGGTGAGTAATAAGTTTCTCTACTAAAGTAAGGGCAACTTGGAGTTACCGCCGATCAGGCGGTTTAGTTCAACATCTTGCTACCCGCATATTTATTGCGGATATACAGTTATGTTTCCTGGTTTGACGCCCTGTTAAGACCCAAAAAATCTATAGGGCAAACAAGCTTCTCACTGGCTTGCCCGAACAGACTTCGCAATTGTTGGACAATCAATTTCCCATAAAATGCGTAATGTTATCGTAAGGTTGAGCACAGACTATTTCATGAAGTGATGGTATTGACCTCCCGGTACAAAGTATGACACGTCGGTCTTACCATAAACATCCCCCTACCGCAACAGCACCAACCGCGTCGTGTACACTCCGCGAGCAGTCTCCGTAGTCAGGTTATAGACTCCGGCCCCGAACAGATCATTCGCGTGCAGGATCAATTGCTGGGCACCGGCTTCGCGGTTCTCCTGCCACTGACGCAGGGTCCGGCCCTGCGCATCGGTGAGCGTCCAGGTCACCCGCTGGGGTTGATCCAGGTAGAAGGATACCTGAGTGCGCTCCACGAATGGGTTGGGGAACACACTGCCAAGTGCATTTACCACTGCCGGTTCATCGGAGATCATAAGATCAATGGCCAGGCCCTCGCCTTCTGCCGTATAGGCCTCGCCGCGCATGCGTCGCTGATCCAGTTGGATTACATCATCCAGTGCAATATCCCGGGCCGTCTGCAGGTGCAGGTAGAAAAGGGGCTGGTCGGCCCGCAGGGGCTGGTTACTCTGGAACGCATCCCAGGAAACGAGTACCGATTGAACGCCCTTCTGGTGATGGTAGAAGTCGGCCGTGAGTTGAGCGGGTTCCACCCGAATCAGTTTCGACAGACTCCGCTCGGCCCGCAGGGCAAACTGAAGCCCCTCCAGGGATTGATTGACGCCATCGAGGTACACGGGTACCCGAATCGTGCCCTCCTGATCCATAGTCGTTGCGGGAATCCGCAACTGAGCGGCCCGGTCAGAGCGCAGTTTCAGGCTCTCGGTCACATCCCCCATCTTGACACCGACAAAGTCCGCATCGATCACCGGAGCAGTCAGGTTGTTGAGGTTCAGTGCCTCGGGAAAGGCCTCGCGTTCGGGAGCCGTGGACGTAAATACATAGTCACCCGTTACAAATCGCCAGGCCGGACCATTCGGGAAGGAGGTCTCGATATTGAGCACCAGTTTGCGCAATTGAATCAAATCGAGGGTGGTGATGGTACCCGAGCGATTCACGTCGGCCGCCAGGTGCTTATAGGGCGACCCCAGTGATTTAATGTTCAGTATGTGTTTGCTGATCTGCACGATGTCAAAGGTCGACACCCCTTCCATCGGATTGGTGTTTTTCTCAGGGGTCAAACTGTAGTCGTAACCGGTCTCAAACCCCTGCATGGTGTACCCGCCATTGGCGTCGGTAGCTACCGCGGATCGTACATTGCGGTTGCTGCTGATCGTCACATCCGGAATCGGCTGCCCGTAATCCGTTTGAATGACCCCGCTCACCGTCAGGTTGTCGTCGGTCGTGGGATCACATAAAGCCAACATATTGTCCTGCACCAGAATATAGGTGTTGCAATAATCGTGGTTTGGTCCACCCTGGTTGCCATCATCATCGATATTAAATGGGTTATCGGCATTATCCCAGGCGTGGATTTCAATCTCCAGATATTGCGGATCATCACAGGTTACGATCAGGAAATCCTGGTCAATATCCGGTGTTTCCCCCTTTCGGTTAATGGAGTAGGTAACCGGACCGGTACAATCGTCGATCTCACTGGCGATGAAATCAGAGGCCCATACTGTCATGGCTCCAAAATCAGCATCCCCGTCACCGTCGACATCTTCTCCATCTTCAACGGGCATCAGCTCGGTTGCCAGACCATTGATACATATGGGCGCGGGTGCTTTACAATCGGTTATCTCCAGGTTGAAAACGATGCGAGTCACATTGCCGCAACGATCGTTGGCCGAGATTTCAATGCGGTATTCGCCTTCCGGCACCCGACCGTCGAGGATATACTTAGGATAGCGCCCAACTACGCGGAATGGATTTTCCTCAAAATCGAAAAATTCATCGGGTCCGTCGATCACATCGATATCGATGTCCACCCCGCCGGTCACGCAATTGTCGGTTACGGCAAAGGAAATATCTACATTGGCAGAGCAATCGTCCTGGTCGACACAGTACACCAGGTCATCATCAAAGTAGATTTCCGGCGGAATGGCATCCGACACCTTAATGTGTTGGGTGTATTGCCAGAACCCGAAGCTGCCGTAGCGTTGATCCACATCATCGCCCTGGGCATTTCCGGAGATATCACTATCCGTTTGGTTACCGTCGTTGGCCCATACGGAGCCATTACTTTCGTAGTAGGCTTCTTCCGTCGGATCGTCACTTCCGGAGATCACCCGCCACCAGTAACCGTATTTGTCGTTACCAACCACCACGCTCTCGTCGTAGGGATCTTCGTTATTGTCGTAGTACACGGTATCGGGCTGATCGTCGATCAGATCGCGCTTAACGTGTACGTACAGATCTTCGTCCCCTGGCTTGTCGTCGCCATCAGGACTCATTGGGTTTGTGGCATTAAAGCCATCCCAATCGCGGCTCACGATGGTTGGTTCGGCTTCACCATCGTATTCACACCAATTGATAACCCGGTAGGTGCGGAGGATTTTATAACATTCTTCGGCGCGGGTCTCCAGTATCTCATCCTGGATACTGACAGCTATCAGGTCACAGCCCAACTCTTCGAACATGACTGAGTCGGGACTGGGTTCGGCACAGAACTCTTCGTAATCTTTAGGGAATTTGATGCGGTAGTCGTGGCGCAGACCAACCGTGATCTGTTGGGCACATTCGTCACGGGCTACACCGTCGGCATCCAGTGCGGCGAAGTTCCGAGTGATGGTCCCTTCACCGCAGTGGTCGATATCAATAACCGGATCCAGTTCCACGATATCAGCAGTGCAATTGCCGGTCGCCGTCGGATCGCCGAATAGCTCAGCCAACAGGGAAGGATCGAGAAGACCGTCCTGGTCGGGCAGTTCATCACAACCGATGGTAACGTCGGCCGGGGCCGTACAAACCGGACGGACTTTATCTTCCACAACAACAGTTCCCCAGCAGGTACTTTGGTTGCCATAGATATCGGTAGCGCGCAATTCTACCACGACGGTATCGCCGGCATCGCAGCAGTAGAAGGGTACTTCTTCGCCCCATTCCGAATACGTAAGCTCCGCTGCTTCACAGGTGGATTGATCCTCCGTATACTCGCGGCGGATCTCGATGTCCGCCAGCGCACAATTATCCTTGGTACCCTCGTTCAGCTCCAGAGCGGTCAATTGACCGTAGCCCTGATCGTTGAGGGACAGGTTGATCTGATCGTCACAAGAAACGGTTGGAGCAATCTCATCGGCCACGCAGACGATGCATTCGATGGTTGCTACGTTCTCACATTCATCCCGCACCACGTATTTTACGTAGTGGCAACCGATGGGCACATCGGTGACCATGACCTGGCTGGCCGTCGAGAATTCAAAGGATTGGTGTAGGGTGGTATCCGATTCACCGGGAAATCCGTAGGGGCCTGAATTGGAAATGGTGTAGAATTCTACGGCTATTTCGTAGGAACCACAGAGTTCGGTAACCTCGGGCATTCCCAGCATGAAGGAGCCCGTACAGGCAAAAGGATTGGTGGATTCAAAGAGGGTATCCTGGCGACACGCGAGAATGGGTGGTTCTACATCACCAAATTTGATCAATTGACGCAGGATGCGTTTTTCACCCGTGCACCAGTCGCTGATGGTCCAGATGCGTTCCGTTTTCTCCAGGCTTTCACAGGGTGAGAAGGTATCGTCCTGGTAGGTAGCACTCAGGGTGCAATGGGCACCTTTAACCTGAATGGTATCGCCCAGGCCATTAATGTAGTATGGATACCCCACAACAGAAGGGTGGATATTTCCGTTTTCGTCCCGTTCCACATCGGCCTGAAAATCGCAATCGGCATCGATCAGGTATAGCTCATCGATTTCGAGATCATCGAGGCTCGGTGCGGCCAGGGTGAGATATTGGGCAGCAGTACCGCGATTACCTTTTTCGTCTTCCGCAGCAAAAGTGCGGCGAAGGATGATGGTATCACAATCATTGGAATAACTCACCTGATCGGTGAAGGTAACCTCCAATGCATCGGAATCGGTGCAATTGTCAGAGGCAGTTGCGGAGCCGGTGATCAATAAAGATTCTTCCTGATCACGCAGATCATCGATCTGCTCACAGGCCAGCGTCAAGGTATCATCAGCGGGCAACACAATGGTCGGAGCCGACTTATCTTCTGCCCGCACGTATCCCCAGCACCCGGTGAAATCACCACAGCTGCCGGGCGAGGCAGGCTCGATTACGTATTTCCAAATCCCGCAGCCATCGACGGTAGCGCCGTTACCGGGGTTTTCATCATCAATCAGAATTACCAAATCGGAGGGATCACAGGAAGCGGCATCACCGGTCAGTAATTGATCGGGCGTAAGCTGAAATTGACAATTGGCATCAAGGGTGATATTAATAGTATCAGCACAGGCGCCGTTCAGGATTTGGTTAGAAGCTTCGTTAATGGGATTCCTGTCCCAAGCCGGTACCGTTGCCTCGGGCAATAAAGCCCGAAACAGCAAGAACACGACAGGAATAGACAGGTAGCGGTACGTCTTGTTCATTATTATGATTTGTATAGGAGGCCATCACTTCAAATGTCGGAAAAAATCACGCCACTGGTGATACTTTTTCCATAAAACTGGGCTCGGTGCAGGCATCCGTATTGGTTGCGAACGCATCGTGCGTAAGGGTATGAAACCCGATTAGTGTTTCTGAATGGTTATGGTTGGATGTCAACGCTGCACCTATCAAGTACGCGTGGGGGGTAGCGGAGGTGACATCGAAAGAGTATGGGTCACTGTTTCGATACACTTCAAAAATATGAAATTGTATTATAAAAATCTTTTTTTGCTTACACTTTAACGTATTTCAGATACTTATAACCTGATAATCAAGCTTTTTCTGGCTTTCGTCAAAAAAAAAAAGAGTCTCCGGGTGGAAACTCTTTTCTGGCGTTAACCTAACTAAATATCGTGAGGCTGGAGCCTTCAGTAATTTACTGAACTGCTGGCCACCAACCTTACGTTAAATATGTACACTACATCATGCAGATTGCAGTTCATTCCTTTATTCCTGAATGACCATGGTCCTGGTCAATTGTCCTTCGTCCGTACGCAAGGTGTAATACACCACACCCAAGGTTAGTTGATGAGCATCCACCACAACCTGATTGAATCCGGCTGCATAATCACCGCGAATACGGTGCAGTAAGCGGCCGCGTGCGTCCCGGAACTCGATTTCCGCTTCGCCGGCTACCGGCAGGTAAAAACCTACCGTAGTGCTGGTCTGGAAGGGGTTGGGAGCGTTTTGTAGCAGTTGCAGGGCTTCGCGTGCCGGGTCCTCGCTTTGCAGGTGCAGAGCCACATTCAGGCGTTCCCCCGTACGTTGATCGTATGCTTCTGCTACCGTAAGTCGGTTGGACAACTGCAACAGATCGGTAGCACGCATATCTTCCGTCAACGTTCCTTCCAGCCGGAATAAGGTAATTGGCCCCTCACCCATTGGCTTCACATGGTGGTAGCTAGTCGTTAACATGCCTTGTTCCGGGAACCAGCCATAGTGTTCGGCTGAAATCGACACGGGGACTAAAGTCACATCCTCCCACTTGGTATCCGACCACTGCAGGGTAAATTGATAGCCACTGACCTCCGACAGCTTTGGTGCCACGACACCAATACTGACCCGGTCACCCGCCTTCAACTCATCCGGAGTCTCCAGGTTCAGGTTGAAGGTCCGGTTTGACCGCGGCTGAACAACAGCGAGAGCCGAACCATTGACATCACCAATCTTGATCGCTACGAAAGATGCATCGATCTCCCCTTCCAGGTTGTTGATGTTCTTCACTTCCGGGAAGGGTTCCGCAAATGGATTGGCCGGGTTGCGGAAGCTATACGAAGACTCCACAAAACGCCAGCTGGTATTATTGCGAAAATCCGTTTCCACATTCAGAATAAGTTTACGCAGCTGAATGAGATCCAGGGTAGTTACCGATCCTGATTTGTTCACGTCGGCGGCCAATAGCTTGTACGGGCCATCCAAAGGTCCCATTCCCAGTATGTGCTTTTGCATGAGCACCATATCGTAGGTCGTCACCCCTTGTTGCGCATCGGAATCTTTCAGTGGTGTCACTGAGAAATCCAGGCCTTCCTCCAAACCCGTAAAGGAATAATCGCCCTCTTTGCCAGTCAGGTATTGACGCGACCGGGCGCCCGACAAGGAAATCGCCACATCCGCTACCGGAAAGCCTTCTTCCGTAGCGATCGCACCGGCAACACCACCTTCACCTTCTCCGGTAGAGCAGCTGCCCATGTTATCGTCAACCTGTACCGTAGTCAGACAGAAGTCACCGTTACCTGCGGCATCCCAAGCGTATACTTCTACTTCGATCAGCTGACCAGCGTCTTCGCAGTTGAAGGTAACACCAGTCTGATCAGCATCTACCTCACCGCCTACGCG
>JASBTH010000473.1 GCA_030148525.1 Saprospiraceae bacterium
AGCCGGAGCTTGCAATAGGGGAGAGGCCAGCTTGGCGGAATCACCGGGACTTCCCCTGATAGGTAGTGGTTTGTTCAACAGACGGATCTGCGTGATGACGGGGCGCGGGGCAATAGTATTTTCTTTTACTTCCAGGGGATCAAAGCGTAATATGCCTTTATTTCCGGCGTAGTAAAATTGGCCGTCCCTATCTTTCAAATGATGCCCAAAAAATTTACCGACCGATATGCCGTCTGCCTCATTGTACGAATGAACAACGCCCGACACGGGATCAAATGAATGCAGAGACAAATCACCCGACATCCAAAATCGGCCATTTTCATCATCCAGGAATGCCCAAACCAGGGTTTCCCGGATGGGCAGATCGAAAAGGATGGTGTCATTAGCAGCATCCAGGCGACCCAATCCGATATTGCTGCCGAAGTAAAAGTGATCATTCACTGCCTGATGGGTATCGAATATAGAGGCTGGCGCAGGGTAAAAATGCATAGAATCCTGACCGGGCTCTAAGCGATTGACACCTCCCTGTGTATTGAACCAAAGGGAACCATCACGGGTCATACAAATCGAAAGCACGTGCTGGTTATTGCCGACCTTTGTTTGCTGCTGTAATCCAGGCAGAGATATACTTCGTAATGTTTCTTTGGATGCATCAAACTGGTAAAGTCCCTCTTGAGTGGCTATCCAATGCCGTCCCTTAGGGTCAATAAACTGGTTGGTTATCCAGCCGTTCGGGGGTAAGCCTTTCGGCAAAAATTGCTCCCAGGTTGTTGCTCCGGGCCGCAATACTACCATAGAGCGGCGGCCAATGCCCCAAAGATTCCCCTTTTTATCGAAGGCAAAATTTCGCACTTCCGGCGGGTAATCCAACCGGCGCGCCCCCAATTGGATATTATGATGAGAAAAGGTTTCCAACACCGGGTCGAACAGCAAATACCCGTTTTTTTTGTCAGCTATCAGGATGGTCCCGTCGGGTCGTTCCGTAAACGCCCCAAAACTGACCTTTGGAATGGATCCCGGCTTTCCGGGCACAGGCACGTACTGGCGAAAGGGTTTCTGAGCAGCCCGCACGATTTTCGGCCCGCCGTAAAAGGTTCCTGCCCAGATATTTCCGGCCGGGTCTTCGAAGATCGTATAGACGATATCAAAGTTTTCGTGGACCGGATTAAAGGGGTCCGTTTCGAAGGGATAGACCTCATGGGTTGCTGGATCTATAAAGTGTAATCCACCACCGTAAGTACCCACCCATATGTACCCCTCCTCATCCTGGTGCAGGGCCCGGATGCGGGTGTTGCGCAGTCCCTCTGTATCCGTAATCTGATCGGTAAATACTTGCCGAGTGGGATCGAAACGAAAGATCCCCCGGTTTCCGGTACCAACCCAGATCATCCCTGCCCGGTCGCGTAACAGACAACGGATGGTATAATCTTCTTCTTCGCCGGGATTACCGGAGCCCGGGATTGCCAGGGAGAACTGCGTACCCGTCTGCGGGTGGAATAGGAGGAGATCGCTGCCTACACCCACCCACATCTCTTCGCCGCTGGCAGCAGGCAGAAAGGCGTAGACCTCTTTTCGGGCATCCTGGTCCGCTTGGTAGCAAATGCGCTCAAATTGACGGTTGTCCGGCGCGAACCGGGAAAAGCCATTATCGGTACCAATCCACAGGGTACCCTCCTCATCGACGAACAGTTCCCAGATGCTGTTTCCCGACGGAGAATTCGGATCCTTAGGTTGGTGGTAGAATCGGGTGATCCGTTCGGTACGCGGATCCAGCGCATTTAAGCCGTTATCAGTACCGATCCAGATCATAGAATCAGGCGTCTGTGCCAGGGACCACATGACCTGATTGCTCAGGCCATTCGGGTCGTCTGGATCGTAGGTCCAGCGTTTGTGTGTGTAGCCGTCGAACCGAAAAAGCTCCCCGGCCGTGGCCAGGTAATAATGCCCGCTATAAGCCTGAATGACGGAGAGGACGAAGGTGTTGTTGACGGGATCTTTTTCGGAGAGGTAGGTGAAATTGGGGTTGGGTTGGCCAGCGCACGGACTAACCAACAATAGAGATAGGGCAAGCAGGAATAGGTTTCTGGGCGTTGTTTTCACCGTCGAGGGTTATGAGTCGATCAGAAACAGTAATTCAAAAAGAACATGTGAGCGATGGATTTTAGGTGTCTTGCAATTGGGGTCAGATATGTGCTATTTGATTCTTTTCAGTCAGATAAGCTGTTGAGTCCAATGTTTCCAGCGGGTGCTTTCAGCTTCAAATGGAAAAATAGTCTCCTTAATTTAGTGGTAGAGGTAAATCGAAAATTGTAAAAAACGGACAAATCCACGCAGGTAAGCCGATAAAGCATTGGAAAACAAAACAGAACAGGGTCCTATTCCATGCCATATGAATATTCATCAGTCTTATCTTTCCAATGGATACTCTCTGCAAAAGGGTTTATCTGCCGAAGAAACTCGGAAGGGGTGGTGTCAAGAAATTGTTTGAACTCCCGTATGAACGTACTCTGATCGTAGTAGCCACAAGAGTAGGCGAGGTCGGATAGTTTGTTGAATCGACCCGTTTGCAGCAAATGAAATGCTTTGGAAAACTTCACCAGGCGTTGGTATTTTTTTGGCGAAAGCCCAATCTCTCGCAAAAAGTATCTCCTAAAGTTTCGATCGGTCATTGGGATGTCCTTGGTGAGTTCATGAATGGGGTTACTTGGCGATTTAAATAGAGATTTAATAAAGATATCTACGTAATCATCATTGGTGTCCACCTCCGTCAACTCGCTTAAGAAAAAATTGTCCAATAACTCAATCCGGGCATTATTATCCGAAGCCAGGCTAATTTGCTCCAGCAGATCAACGTAGCACTTATTCTTCAGATCATCGAATAAAATGAAGTAATCACTTAGTCCGACCGTTGAGAAAGGAAAGATCTTTCTAAACATACCCGGCTGAAAAATAACGGCCAGGATGGACCATCCTTTATCAAATGTCCAGCTGTTTGGTTTTACGGCTTGGGTCATAATAAACCCTAAAGGAAGATTTCCTTTGAAAACACCGTTGTCTGTGAGCAATTCGCTTTCCCGATAAAAATGAAACATTAACCCTTTGGACAAAGAAGGTGGAGTAACGTGGGTAATAGCTTCATCAAAGGTATCCGGTTGATCCAGAAAGCCATAATACCGAACAATGGATCGCAGGGGAGGTGCCGGAAGGTGTTCAACGTAACGCATTGAATATCAATATTTACGTGATGTAAATGAAACATCCTTCAGGCAGGCAGGTGAAAAGGCGGGTGAGTTGGCAGTATTGGGCGTTTAATAAATTACAGCATGACCAGGGTCGAGTAGTAATTATATAAGTTACTAAAAAAGGTCAAAACAAGCTAGCTAATCGATTGAATCACAGCATCAACCACTGAAAAATACGCCTTAGGGATTAGATTGGGTTAAGTTCCCGTCTTCGCCCTGGCGGGCTTCGGCGGGCAGGGAAGGTTGAGTCAGGGGTAGAAGGCGATGTATCGCGTTTGTACACAATCAGCGCTGTGGTTCGGATCCGTTTGTGTATTTATCCCGATAATCGGAAGGCGTCATACCCACACTTTCGCGAAAGACCCGGTTGAAGGTGGAAATGTGCCGAAAACCACAGGCGTAGCCAATCTCAGAAATGGATAAGCTTGTGTTCCGAAGTTGGTCTTTGGCCTCCTCGATGCGGACGTGATTAATGAAGCGGGTGGCCGACAAGTTTTTCTCTTCCTTAAGTTTACGGTGCAACTGAGTGCGGCTCACCGCCATGTGATGACAAAAGTCAGCGACGTCAAAGGATTCGTCTTCCATATGACGGACCACGATTTGATAGGCCCGCTCTACAAAATGGGTTTTCATACTACTAAAATAGGGGGTTAAGCCACCCGGTCTGACCGGCACACGGCACCAAGGGGTTGTTGCTGAATTGTGCACCAGCAGAACCGGGTGGGAATGGGGTTATTGATTATGCATGATCAGTCGACTGGACACGGTATCGTCAATTCGGAGTTGCAGTACGTACATACCTTCAGGCAACTGCTTTTGTAACTCATAAGCTAGGTGATGGTCACCGGCTGGCAGTTGCTGCCGGTTTGATTGCCAAACGGGCTGGCCGAGCAGATTCTGCAGGCTTACCGTCACGTTGGCTTTTTGCGTAAGCGAAAGCCCTACCTGTATCTGGTTGCGGAATGGATTGGGGTACACTTGCCAGTCTACCTCTTCGGACCGTATCTCGCGGGTATCGACCAGCGGGTCGGGTAGGGGATTGCGGTTGAAGAAGTTCCAGACCTCCACGCTGGCGTGCATGTCGCGATTCACGGCACCCAAAAAGCTCCACTGGGGTGGCAGATATCCTCCCGGCCAGACGTGGCCACCATTGTCTATTTCGTAGGACAGCACTTCAAGATCATCATCGCAATCATTGTAGGTATACATGGTGACCGTCGTTTGGTCACTGGTATCCAGGTCGGGCAGTTGTACAGCAGTGACCATAGTGTCGCATCCGTTGAGATCGGTCCAAAAGGCGGTAGTTTGCCGGGGCGAGGTAAAGAGTCCTGCTCCATCAAAGGGGAAAAATATATCGCTTGAACCCATTATTAGCATGGTGGAAATGGGACGCTCGGGTGTACATACATTAGCTAAAATAGTGTCTGACAGTGGGTTGGCCACGCTGGCCACCGAAGCGATGCGGTCGGATAGGGTGCAGGCCAGGTGATAGGAGAATTCACCTCCGTTAGACCAGCCGGTAGCGTGGATGCGATCCAGGTCGATCGTAAAGGACGGATTGGCATCCAGGTCATCGATCATCTGATTGACGAAGGCCACATCGTCGTGTTCACCGCCGTAGGAAATAGGAATCAACCATCCGGTATCGGCTCCTCCAAAATTGAAATCTTCCACAACCAATCCCTGGGGATACACGACGAAGAAATCAGCCGTATCCGCTACGAGGTACATTTGGGCCATTTTGATCATGGTATCCACCGGGGTGGCGTAACCGTGGAAAAGGAAAACGACCGGTAAGTCTTCGCTGCCATCGTAACCGGGTGGTTCGTAGAGGGTATACTGGCGGGTGGTATCGCCGACCGTCGCTACCAAGTCATGGTACGTTCCTTCGCCCAAAGAGGGGGCAGGAGCAGGCAGGGAAAATCGATTAAAGAAATTCCAGATCTCGGAACTAGCATGGATGTCGCGATTCACTGGACCCAGGAACTCGGGTAAAGGGGCCCCGCCCGACCAGGTGTGGCCACCACGTGGAGCGGTGAAAACAAAAAAGCCCCGCACGAGCGTGCAGGGCTTATATCCCGAGAGGTTTGACTTAGATGATTTTGTGACATGCAGGCAATAACCTCCCGGTAGAAAGTAGTAGGTATGGGGTATATGGATTCAGACAAGTCTTATTACCTAATACCCTATACCAAATACAACCGTGAGATTTTAACAATCCTCATTTAGGGAATAGATCATTACAGATCTCACGGGTTGTTTAGGGCAGCAATACGGCATCCACTACGTGGATAACACCATTGGCCTGTGTCACATCATAGGTGCTGATATTGGCTACATTGCCGTTAGCGTCTTTGACCACGACATTCATCGGGCCATTCATCATAGCTGTGAGGGTGCCACCATTTACAGTGGTTAGTGTTGCGGTGCCATTTCCTTTTTTGATGGCTTTCATAATAGCCTTGGCGTCGAGCTTACCGGCCACCACATGGTAGGTCAACACGGATGTGAGCTTGTCCTTGTTTTCTGCTTTCAGCAGGGTTGGCACGGTGCCTTCCGGCAAATTCTCGAATGCGTCATTCACTGGGGCAAACACAGTGAAAGGCCCATCGCTTTTGAGTGTTTCCACCAAACCGGCAGCTTGCACGGCGGCAACGAGAGTCGTGTGCTCTTCCGAGTTTACGGCATTGTCGACAATATCCTTCATGGGATACATGGCTTCGCCGCCCACCATAACGGTTTCCTGAGCGAGCAGGGTAGGGGTGGTAAAAAGTACGGCGAGGACAACAAACAGATAATTTTTCATGGTAATTGTTTTTGTGTGTATTTGTGATTCGATCTTATGTACGGAGAAAGAACCTGTTTCGGATTTATCGGCTGGCTGGAGCGAACGAGTGTGCGGCCTTGACTGAAAAAACCTACTTAACATAATATATATTATAGGAAAAATTAGTCCTTCGTGAGATAGGAGACTCGAAGACCTTAGATAGAAGATTAGACGCAGGTTGAGGTTGAGGTTAAGGTTAAGGATGCTAGATCTTAACAATATGACCGCACTACGAGCCATCTCCACATCCGACCATGTATTACTGTTCATAATTAGTGTTGGGTAACGCCTGCCGTAATAGACAGCCTGATGAACGTTTCTACAATGAACGTTTCTACATCAGTTACTGAATCCGAACCTACCCTTTTATGGCTTATTAGAATACCTAAGTCATTCTACTTAACATAATGTTATAACAAACCCAAAGTTAGCATAATCCTAAGCTAATGCACAGCAGGATCAATGCGATCCCCGGCTTACCTAAAACTCAACCTGAGCCTTAGCTTCAACCTATGCTAATTCTTGTATTTTCAGGAGAAAAAACACCTATTATGCTCCTCGTCTTGCTCGCCATTCTCTGGATCATCCTGTCGACTCGTCAATTTAACCTGCATCCCGTCTGGGCCCTTTTGAGTGCTTGTTTCATCGTCGGCCTGGGTAGCGGTCAGTCCGTTGCTGAGGTGATTGCTGCTATCACCGATGGTTTTGGTGGTTTACTGGGTGGAATCGGACTGGTGATCGTATTCGGGGCCATTTTGGGCGTGGTACTCGAACGAACGGGTGGCGCTATCACCCTGGCCGATGCTATTCTGAAAACCCTCGGCAAACGCTTTCCGGGGCTGGCCATGGGCGCCATCGGCAGCATTGTCAGCATTCCGGTTTTTTGTGACAGTGCCTTTATTGTACTATCCCGCATTAACCACGCCCTGGCCGGCCGAACCAAGGTAGCGGCCCCTACCCTATTTTTATCGCTCGCCGGCGGCCTGTATCTCACTCACAATATGGTGCCGCCCACCCCAGGCCCGGTGGCCGCAGCCGGAAATCTGGGACTGAGCGAGGAATTAGGTCCCATTATCGTTATCGGTCTGGTGGTAAGTGTGCCGGTACTGCTCATCGCATGGTGGTGGGCCCGGAGGGTCGGGAAAAACATATTGTTGGACACAGATGATGTACTGGTTGATTCTCGTTCTAGTGAAGAGACGCAAGGCATTGTGTCTCAACAAAACATTCCCTCGTTGCCTCGGGTGTTACCTGTCTTGCTGGTGCCTATCTTCCTGCTGGCCCTCGGGACCCTTTTGCCGAAAGGCACAATCTGGCGATGGGTAGCCATACCCGAAATCGCTTTGGCGATAGGCGTACTGCTCGCATTCGGATTACTGGGACAACCACACCGCAAGCAATGGCGCTCCTGGACCGAAACCGGCATCGCCCTGGCCGGCCCCATCCTGGTGATCACAGGTGTGGGCGGAAGCTTCGGGGCCGTACTGAAAAATACGGACGTGGTCACACAGGCTACCGACTGGCTGGGTAGCAATCAGGATCAGGGATGGGTGATGCTTCTGGCAGCCTTTGCGCTGGCCGCTATTCTGAAAACGGCTCAGGGTTCCAGCACCTCGGCCCTGGTAGTGGGCTCTTCAGTGTTTGCTCCCTTACTGGCAGGCCTTGACGGACTTTCCATCTGGCAGCAATCGCTGATGGTTACTTCCCTCGGCGCCGGCGCCATGGTCGTAAGTCACGCCAACGATAGCTACTTCTGGGTAGTCACCCAGTTCAGTGGCTTGAAAGTCGCGGATGCCTATCGGTCTTATACGCTCATGACATTGTGGATGGGACTGGGGACTTTGGTGTTGTGTTTGGGGCTGTATTGGGTTATGTAATGTGGATCTTCCAATACCAGTCTTATTACCAATTACCCATATCCCAATACCATTTCCACCAAAAATCCCGTACCTTCATTAACGAATTTTCGCTAACTATATGTAAACGGTATGGAATCGTACGCAGCAGTACTAAACTACGCCATTCCCTTCTTTATTCTGCTCCTGCTTATTGAAGCCGGTATTGCCTGGTGGCGGGGCGAAAAAGTCATCCGCTCTGTCGATACGCTGTCGAGCCTGAGTTCGGGGCTGACCAATGTCATCAAAGACGTGCTCGGCCTGACGCTGATCATTGTATCCTACGAATGGGTGGAGCAGCGCATCGGCATCGTCGACATCAAAGCCACCTGGCTGGTCTACGTGATCGCTTTCATTGGCATCGACTTTGCCGGCTATTGGGTGCATCGCCTCTCGCATCATGTCAATTATTTCTGGAATACGCACATCATTCACCATTCCAGCGAGGAATTCAACCTAGGGTGTGCACTGCGCCAGTCTATTTCGAATATTTTTGCGATCACGGTTTTCTTTCTCTTACCCATTGCTATCCTGGGCGTACCGGGTGAAGTAGTAGCCGTGGTAGCCCCCCTGCACCTGTTTGCCCAGTACTGGTACCACACCCGCCTGATCGGTAAAATGGGCTTCCTGGAACACATTATCGTGACCCCATCCCACCACCGGGTGCATCACGCCATCAATAAAGAATACCTCGACAAGAATCTCTCGCAGATCTTCATTGTGTGGGACAAGCTGTTCGGTACTTTCCAGGAGGAACTCGATGAGGTCCCCCCCATATACGGCGTCACCCGCCCCGTGCGCACGTGGAATCCCTTCCTGATCAACTTCATGCACTTGTGGACGCTTATTCAGGACGCCTGGCGCACGAATTCCATTCGCGATAAATTTCGGATCTGGTTCATGCCCACCGGTTGGCGTCCGGCCGATGTGAAAGAAAAATATCCGCTCGACAGTATCAAAGACCCCTATACGTACAAGAAATTTGACACCCACCTCTCTCCTGCCCTGCAATGGTGGTCGTGGATTCAGTTCACCGTGACCTTCCTGCTGATGATGTATCTCTTTAATTACTTTGGCGACATCGATTGGCCGGGCGTACTGATTTACG
>JASBTH010000477.1 GCA_030148525.1 Saprospiraceae bacterium
GTCCCTGGGCCCTATGGACCGAGATCATCACCGCCCTGGTGGGCCTTACGATTATTTACCTGCAGGGCGACTGGTTCCTGATGAATCAGGTATGGCCAGGTGGTAAATACGTGGTTGCCGGCTGGTTCGTGCTGTCGGCCGGGATTAGTGCCTACTTTATTTTTACGGAAGTGCAGTCGACGGCCTCGCGGCGGGGGTTATCGGCTAAGTGAAATGTTCAATGATGAGTGCTCAGTGCTAAATGTAATTGAACATTGAGCACTGAACACTGATATTCAAATCCATATTCATGACCACCACACCCACCAAACCAAAACCCAAGTTCAGGGCTTACGTGGCACTCTGGGCCTGGATGACCCTCTTCGGGGTGATCACCTATTTTCTATATACTGGCGTAGCCAACTACATCCGCCGCTTCCCAAAGTACGTAGAGCCGGACGGTGCACTGACCGATAACGGACAATTAATTATGGCCGCAATTTGTCTGCCGATCTTGTACGTCTTTTCACAGCTGATCTTGCAGTATCTGAAAAGAAGAAAGGCAGCGAAGGAGATACTTGAGGTTAAGGTTCAGGCTAAGGACAACCCGTAAAGTGGGAGGTAGTACGGTTCACGGTTTACGATCGACGGCTCACGGTTTTCATGTTGCGATGCGAAACTTTGGTGTATTTGCTCAAGAATACAGACAGGTTTTTGATCCTTTAATTTGAACTGATAAAGTGGAATCAACAACTTAGCCGTAAGCCGTAAGCCGTAAGCCGTAAGCCGTAAGCCGTTATTTCGCTACTTCGATCATCAACGCCTCCTTCAATCCTACCGTGTCACCAAAACTATCGGGATTGAACGCATTATTATTACTGAGGATGATGATGGTCTTGTTTAAATCAAGCATCCGTAACAGGACGGCATTAGCTCCCAGTATACTCCCTCGGCGCTCCATGACTCTGGGTTTGTTTGGTGCAAAGGGATACCTATACGTCCAAACGCTGTAGCCCGAATAGTTGTACTCCGGATACGACGTATACATCAGCTCTTTGCTGGCCTCACTGAGCAGGTTGTTGCCGTACATAGCCTGATCCAGTTTCAATAGATCCTCAGCCGTGGCGTACATGCTTCCCGCCGCAAAGAAGTTTTGGATGTGAAATAGCGGGTCCTTAATTCGGTTGCCTTTTTTATCGATAGAATACGTGTACACAAAGTTATCCGGATAATTACCTCGTTTGAGGAATCCTGTTTCAACCATCCCGGCCTTATCCAGGATTCGTTCCTGAATGGATTTTTGCCAGGATCGATCATCGAGTTCCTCAATGATCATCCCCAGCAAAACGTAGTCGATATTGGCGTAGTTAAACGCCCCGAATGTATTGCGTTTGTTGGTGAGGGTTTGGGCCACAAATGCAGCTGGTTCGGTCTCTGCGGCGTAGATGTCATCTTGTTCGTTGGGCAGACCGGAAATATGCAGTAACAAGTGATGCACCGTAATCTTATTCGCCTTAGGTACATCAATGCCTGGCAGGAGTTCTTTGAGGGGGTCGTCCAGCTCCAGTTTCCCTTCTTCCGCCAGTTGCAGGATAACGATGGCCGTCAGCATTTTAGTAATGGAGGCGATGCTGTAGGTCATGTCGTTTGCGATGGCTAAACGTTGTTGGGTATCCGTGTGACCGAATGATTCGTGGTACTTGATGTTTCCCTGGTCGGCAATCAGGATCGTCCCTTCAAAGGAATTATCATTTACGGCAGATCGTACCATGCTGTCGACCGCAACGGTATTCACCTGAGCGTCCGCAACAATGGTAAAAAGAGTTGCTAGCAGGAATGGTAAAATGAAACGTGTTTTCATAGTGGTTTTTTATCGGGTGAAAAATGGGCACACCAATGACAGGGCTCCTTTTGGTGAAAGCCCGCCGTGACATGCCGGTATTAAGTGATTATTAGACTGAGATTTAGGTTAAGGTTAAGAATAAGTATGGATCAGAATAGATGGCTATTGATCATTATGTCTTTTTTATCAGCCTGAACCTATACCCTAATCTCAGCCTTAACCTGAGCCTTTTCCATCATGGTTATTCGCCACTATCCACTGCAATAGCCGGTACCAATCCAGTTTCCCTTCTTTTTTACCGAATCGAACCAGGACCATATTTTTTTCAGGCACTACGGCCACGTATTGGCCCAGGTGTCCGACAGCCGAATAGTAATCCACTGGCTTCACCACGTATTTCCGTTCTGCTTCCTCAACGATCCGGAAGGGCTCCTGATACGTAATCGTATCCGAATAGTACTGATAGTAGCGGGGTTTCCACCATTGGTAACTGTATTGGGTGAAGTTCTTGCCGGCATCGAGCTGACCGCTTTTACGAACCCAGTCGATGGGAACAATCTGCTCGCCCTGCCATTTACCTTCGTTAAGGAACAGACGTCCGAACTTAGCAAAATCAATGGCGCGGGCATTCAGGCCCGCAAAAGCTTTGGCGATACCATCCTTCTTGTCCATGCTCAGACTGGCGGGAAATTCCGTATCCAGCTTTTCCCAGAGTCGGGTTGTCATATACTCATTGAGTGACATGCCCGTCGTTTTTTCAATAATTTGTGCTAAGAGTATGGTATTGACACTACGGTATTGAAAGGATTCACCGGGCGGACGGGCAATCTCCAGCTTAGTCAGGTACTTTTCCAGTTGTCGGCCGTAGTAAAATTTGGCGGCGTCGGAGAAGGGACTGTAGTAACTTTCGTTGAAGTCTATGCCCGACTCCATGTTCAGTACGTGCTCAATGGTTATTTTGGCGAAAGCCGGATCCTCCAAATAGTCAAGGTATCTGGTGATGGGATCGTCCACACTGCCCACGTAGCCCTCTTCAATAGCGATCCCCATCAACGCACTCACAAAGGATTTCACGACCGAAAAGGAGGTCACGATCGACTCCCGGTCGTAGCCATTAAAGTACTCTTCATATAGGATGGAGTCATTGCGGATCACAATGAAAGCGACTGTTTTACTCTTCTCCATCGCTTCCGCAAAATCGTACTGATTATTCTTAACGGGCCATTCACTCGGAAGATTCAGGCTGTTTGCTTGATCTGATGCCTTCATGAATTCGAAGACCTCCTCCCCTCTCGCTACCTCCGCTTCCGGGAATTTTTTGTAATCCTTAATGTCTGAGAAATTGTAGATAAAGAATCGTCCAACGTGGCAACTACTCAGTCCCAGGCTCAACAGTATAAGTACTAGCAGGTTTTTTAAGTGCATAACTTTTTTGTTTAACAAAGGTCAGATTATCCATTTTTTAATAACACCGGAGTAGGACCGACTCACCCGCACCACGTCCTGATTGGTCATGCGCAAATCGTAGCCGTTGCCGTAGCGAAAGATTTCCTCCACCCTATCCATATTGGCAATGCTCGACCGGTGTACCCGCACCATATAAGAAGGATCGAGGCGCTCTTCCAGTTGCCCGATTCCGTGATTGCTCAGGTAGGTGTCGTTTTGGGTGATTACTTCCGAATAGTCCTTATCCGCTTTGATCCAAATAATATCCCTGGTCGGCACGGCCACCAGGCGCGATCCTTTGCTCAGGATCACCTTTTCCGGATACTGTCCTTTATTCCCCTGATCCAGCAGGTTTTGCGTAAGCGCCTGCACCTGATTCAGGTTTTCGGAACCAGAAGTAAGGATGCGTTCAATGGCTTTGGCAAAACGCTTTTTCGTATAGGGCTTCAAGAGGTAGTCTACCGCATTGAGTTCAAAGGCCCGCAGCGCGTATTGATCGTAAGCAGTGGAAAATATGATCTGAGGTAACTCATCCAACTGCTGAATCAGGTCCAGCCCGGTCATCCCGGGCATCTGTATATCAAGGAACAGCAACTCTGGTCGAAATTCCTGAATCAACCGTAAAGCATCCACGCCGTTATTGGCCTCCCCCACAATGATCAGGCTGGGGTAATCCTCGAGGTATTCGCGCAGCAGTTGGCGGGCCGGGGCCTCGTCGTCGATTAGCAGTACTTTTTTCATCTGATGGTTAAGGGTATTGTCTTTATTGAATGTTCAATGCTAAATGCTAAATTGAGCACTGAGATCCATGGGCACCTATTTTTAATGCTTCTGTCCCATTTCCCGGGCGGCTGAAGTCTTGGCGGAGGCGTGGTGATTCCCGATGTCGGCAGGAATGATCGGTAAAACAAATGAAAACAAGCATCCCTTCGGTGCAACATCCTCCTGATGCAATTCCACGCCAAACTCTAACTGGAGGCGCTTTTGCGTATTGGCCAATCCGATACCATTTCCGTTTGTATCTCCATTTTGATTGAATCCGGGACCCGTATCTCCTACTTCCAGGTGCAGACCATCCGGTTTTTTGCGGGCGTGCACCCACACCTTACCACCATCGATTTGGTGGGCGATCCCGTGGCGGATGGCATTCTCGACCAGGGGCTGCAGGATCATGGGGGGCACCGCCAGGTTCCGGGTATCATCAGGCATATCCAGGTCTATTTCCAGGCGGTCTCCGAATCGTTCTTTTTCCAGGGTCAGGTAGTTGGCTACAAAGCCAAATTCTTCGTAGAGGGGCACCAGATCCGTTTTGCTGGCCATGAGTTGATATCGAAACAAGTCACTGAGGTCGGCAACCAACTCCCGGGTGTGTTCCTGCTCGGGAGGTACGGAAGCGCTGATGGTGTTAAAGGTGTTGTACAAAAAATGAGGATTAAGTTGTGCTTTAAGCGCGGTGAGCTCACTGCTGAGGGCACTCTCCCGCAGGGCGGCTGCATTCCGCTCCTGCTCCCGTACCTGCTGGTAGTACTCGTATAAATGGAATAAGCCGAATTGAATGAAGTAAAACAATAGGGGAATGTAAATATCCCAAAACGAGCCATTTCCTTCCAAATGACCTTTTCCCAGGCTTTCCTGGACCAGGTAATAAGTCTGTTGCCATAAGAAAGCATACAAGGGACCTAGTACTACGTGTAAAGACAACCTCTGAACATTCGACCAATGTCTTACCAGGCGAAATGTAATCAGATAGAAAGGGATGGTAAGTATGGCCTTTATGAAATAATCGACCATGATATTGGCCGCATCATTGTTTCCGTACGAGGTGATATACAACGCCAACCAATACAGAAAGCCGAACAAAAAATACAATCCCACCAGGGCCCAAAACTCCCATTTCCGTAAGTATGTAACTATTGCGTTTTTCATAAGTATCCCCATTGTAAGGTCCTGGTGTACGTAATTCGGAAATAAAGGTCCGTATTTCAATGACCAGAAGGTACCGTTTTCCGACGAACGACGATATAAGCCGATGAATATCGACCAGTGCCATTCATCGATTCTATTGGCGGTTCATCGAAGATAAGATGCATACCACACCCCAGCGACCTACATTGCCACTAAATTAATCACCCGACTATGAAAACGTTTTTTACAACCACACTCACTATTTGCTGCCTGATGGGTAGCTTTTTAGGCTACAGCCAAAATCAACTCGCCAGTTTAAGCGGTCGACTGATCGACGAAGCAGGTCAGCCAGTACCTTTTGCCAATCTGGCACTGTATCGCCAGGCCGACACATCCCTGGTAAAAGTCGCCGCCTCAGAGGAGAACGGTACATTTACGTTGTTGGCTCCGATCAATGAAGCCCTATTTTTGGAGGTCACCTTTGTAGGATACGAAACCAAACGCTGGACACAAGCACCCCTCGGCGAAGGTGAAGACCGGGCATTGGGCGACCTGAACCTGGCTTCCACATCGCAGGAACTGGACGAAGTCACCGTTACGGCCGAACGGCCTATGCTCGAGGTCAAACCCGACAAACTGGTCTTTAATGTAGAAGGCTCCGTTAATGCGGCCGGGAATACAGCCCTCGAGCTTTTGCGTAAAAGCCCCGGCGTGGTCGTCGACAACAACAATAACATCCTGCTGGCCGGCCGATCCGGCGTTCAGATCTATATCAATGGCAAACTAAGCCCGTACGCCGGAGAAGACCTGTCGAACTTCCTGCAAAGTCTGCAAAGTGACCAGATTGATGCTATTGAAGTCATCACCAACCCTTCCGCACGTTACGACGCCCAGGGCAACGGCGGCATTATTAATATCCGTTTAAAAAAGGACCAAAACCTGGGGGCCAATGCCACGGTCAACCTGGGATCTTCGGTAGGCCTTCGTCCTATGTATAATGGCGGGATCAACGCCAATTACCGCAACCAGAAGGTCAACCTCTACGGTAGCTACAACTACGGAAACCAATACATGTGGAATGAGTTCTTCATGCTGCGCCAGCAGCCCGGCGGCGAGTTCGACCAAGAGACCATCACAGAGAGCCACGGTATTAATCATTCCGCCAAACTGGGAGCCGATTTTTTCCTTTCGGAAAAAAGTACTCTGGGATTCCTGGTTAACGGATTTGATAATGCCCGCACTGCTGATGGCAATACCATTACCACGCTGTCGAGCACCATTGGCGGGGCCATCGACAGCCTGCTTTTGTCGGAATCCAATTCGGAGGGCACACGCTCAAACTACAACGCCAATCTCAACTACCAGTGGGTGAATGGCGATAAATCCAGCTGGAATATTGATCTCGATTACGGCTGGTTCCGCAACGGAAACGAGCAACAATTACCCAACCGATATGTCACCCCCAACGAAGAGGCTACCCTGAGCTTCGAGGAATACTTTAGCGAAGCAGCTACCGACATCGACATACTGACCTTCCGCATTGATCGCGAACAGCAAATAGGTAAAGGAAGACTTGAAGCGGGCTTCAAAACCGCCTACGTTCGTACTGATAATGATTTCGATTGGTTCGACGTGGAAGGGCAAAATCGCATACCCGATCTGGATCGCACCAACCAGTTCGAATACACCGAGCAAGTTCAGGCTGCGTATGCCTCCTACAGTGTACCCCTCGGCGAGAAATGGCGTTTCCAGGCCGGACTGCGCGGGGAGTATACCTCAACCGAAGGCATTCTGACCGCCGCCAAAGAAACAGCTAATGCCCGGGTCGACAGCACCTACTTCAATCTGTTCCCGTCGGGAGGGCTTACGTATAACCTAAACCCCAAAAACTCCTTCCGCCTGAACTACAGCCGACGAATCAACCGTCCCTCCTATCAGGATCTAAACCCCTTTGAGTTCAAGAGCAACGAATTGTCGTTTCGCCGGGGTAACCCCTTCCTGCGTCCGGAGTATACCCATAATATTCAGTTGAGCCACACCTTCAACTATCGCTATAACACCAGCATCAGCTACAGTGTGACCAATGACCTGATCACCAACATCACCGATATCGAAGGCGAGAAAGGAAGCTTCATTACCTTTCTGAACCTGGCTGAACAACGCAACTACAGTGCCAGCTTTAGCGCCCCAATTACCATCACAGACTGGTGGAGCAGCTACAGCAGTGTCACCGCTTACCGCATTGAAAACGAAGCCGACTACGGTGACGGCCGTATCATCAACCTCGCTCAGAACACACTCAGCCTGTACAGCCAACAAACCTTTAATCTGGGCAAAGGCATTAAAGCAGAATTGTCGGGCTGGTACCAATCCCCCTCCATCTGGGGCGGTACCTTCGAAACGGATGCCATTTACGCTATCAATGCCGGCTTCCAAACCGACCTGCTGAACGGTCAGGCCAATTTGCGGATTTCCGTCAACGACATCTTCTTCACTTCCGGCTGGACCGCCACCAGTGTTCTCGGGCAATTATATCAAGAGGGTGCCGGAAACTGGGACGCCCGTCGTTTGCAACTCAATCTGACTTATAAGCTTGGTAACCAGAAGGTAAAAGCGGCCCGCAAGCGCTCCACCGGACTGGAAGAGCAAGCTGAGCGTATCAAGTCTGATGGTTAAT
>JASBTH010000480.1 GCA_030148525.1 Saprospiraceae bacterium
GGTAAAGAAAGCCCTCGAGGCAGCACCGGAAGACAAGAATTACCAGAAGATTATTAATATAATGAAGGGGCCATCGGCTATCCTGTTTACGGATACCGCTAACGCACCCGCCCGTGTCCTTAAAGACTTTCGGAAATCTCACGAGAAACCCGTGTTGAAGGCAGCGTACATCGAATCCAGCGTTTACGAGGGAGACGATATGATTGAAACGCTGTCTAACCTGAAGTCCAAAGAGGAGCTGGTTGGCGATGTCATCGGCCTGCTTCAATCCCCGTCGAAGAACGTTATCAGCGCTTTGAAATCCGGAGGCCAGAAGCTTTCCGGAATTCTCAAGGCCCTGGAGGAACGCGGCGAGGGATAACCGGGCGTCCACAATTACCCATTGGAGTAATTAGGTGTGCGTGATGCAACTCCAAAGGGTTCGGACACCCCACTAAAACATGGCTTCCAAGCTATCTGCACGCACGATATATATTTATTATCGTCAAAAATTATTCAAAACATTTTACAATGGCAGAGTTGAAAGATTTCGCGGAACAGCTGGTAAACCTCACCGTTAAAGAGGTAAACGAACTGGCTGATATCCTCAAAGAAGAATACGGCATTGAGCCTGCTGCTGCGGCAGTAGCAGTTGCTGGTGGCGCCGCCGGTGGTGGTGGTGAAGCTGCTGAAGAGCAAACAGAATTCGACGTAGTTCTGGAGTCAGCAGGTGCTGGTAAACTGAAAGTTGTTAAGGAGGTGAAAAACCTGCTTGGCATCGGACTGAAAGATGCTAAAGAAATGGTAGACGGTGCTCCTGCAACCATCAAGGAAGCAGTCTCTAAAGAAGAAGCTGAAGAGCTGAAAGCCAAACTGGAAGAGGTTGGCGCTACCGTCGAACTGAAGTAAGACTGACCGGGACCGATTCGCCGGCCTGAGAACAGGCCACCGGGCGCTTCCGGGTCGGGAATTTAGGTACCCTTAAGGCTTAGCAAGTTGTAACCGACTTGCTAAGCCTATTGTCATATAATTATGACGCTAGCTAACTTGCAATTCTCGCTGTAAAGTGTATATTGCCAGTTGGTGCAGGTAAATAGGAAATTGGATAGGTTTTGCAATATTCTTCCTTTCAAAATCCCCATTTCTACATTGAACTTTTGAATACGTTTCATCGTATACATACGATGTGTCGTATTTTTCAAGCTAGCTTTGGTCGGAGGGAACGTCCTCCGCACCGGAATCACAAATAAACTTTGCAGATGACGTCGAACGGTAAGGTACTTACTCCCGAGGAATTGCGCGTAAACTTCGGGAAGATCAAACTATCCGAGGGTTATCCCGATTTTCTTGAAATACAAATGAAATCCTTTCAGGAGTTTTTCCAACTCGAAACTACTCCTGAAAATCGGATGAACGAAGGACTTTACAAAGTATTTCAGGAGAATTTTCCCATCACCGATGCTCGGAACATCTTCGTCCTGGAATTTTTGGACTACTTCGTTGATCCGCCTCGTTACACCATTGAAGAGTGTATGCAGCGTGGCTTGACCTACAGCGTACCGCTGAAGGCCAAACTTCGCTTGTCGTGTAATGACGAAGAGCACGTCGATTTCCAGACGATCGTTCAGGATGTGTTCCTGGGTAATATACCATACATGACGCCCAAAGGTACCTTCGTGATCAACGGAGCGGAACGGGTAATCGTATCCCAGCTCCACCGGTCTCCTGGTGTATTCTTCGGGCAAAGTTTCCACCCCAACGGAACTAAAATCTACTCCGCACGGGTCATTCCTTTCAAAGGAGCCTGGATGGAGTTCGCTACCGATATCAATACGGTCATGTATGCCTACATCGACCGCAAGAAAAAATTCCCTGTAACAACGCTCCTGCGAGCCATCGGCTTCGACACGGATAAAGCAATCCTCGACATCTTCGGCTTGGCCGATGAGGTTAAAGCGGATCGCAAGAATCTCGAAAAAGCCATTGGTCGTAAGCTGGCTGCCCGTGTCCTTCGCAGTTGGACGGAGGACTTCGTAGATGAAGATACCGGCGAAGTTGTTACTATCGAACGCAATGAGATTATCCTCGAACGCGATATCGTACTCGATGAAACTAACATTGAGTCAATCCTGGAAGCAGAGACCGAAACGGTCATCCTGCAGAAGGATGAAATCGACGAGGATTTCTCCATTATATACAACACTCTGCAAAAAGACCCCTCCAGTTCTGAAATGGAGGCGGTTCAATATATCTATAAACAATTGCGTGGTACCGATGCCCCCGATGAGGAAACGGCTCGTGGTATCATTGACAAATTGTTCTTCTCTGATAAACGATACAACCTCGGCGACGTAGGCCGCTACAAGATCAACCGCAAATTGAAGCTGGAGATCGACCGCGAAACCCTCGTACTGACCAAAGACGATATCATTGAAATCGTTAAGTACCTGGTTAGCCTAATGAACCAAAACGCCGAGATCGACGATATCGATCACCTAAGCAATCGCCGGGTTCGTACCGTAGGTGAACAACTCTATGCGCAATTCGGCGTAGGGCTGGCTCGTATGGCCCGCACCATTCGCGAGCGCATGAATGTGCGCGACAACGAGGTATTTACACCAATCGATCTGATCAATGCCCGGACACTGTCCAGCGTGATCAACTCCTTCTTTGGGACCAGTCAGTTGTCGCAATTCCTGGATCAAACCAACCCACTGTCGGAAATTACCCACAAACGGCGAATCTCGGCACTCGGGCCTGGTGGTCTTTCCCGGGAACGCGCCGGTTTTGAGGTACGTGACGTTCACTATTCTCACTACGGCCGCCTGTGTACGATTGAAACACCTGAGGGTCCGAACATCGGATTGATCTCTACACTGTGTGTGCACGCGAAGGTCAATAAAATGGGTTTCCTGGAAACCCCCTACCGTCGCGTAGCTAAAGGAAAAGTCGATCTGAGTACCGACCAGGTATACTTGTCTGCCGAAGGTGAGGATTACAAACGGATAGCACAAGCCAACGCCCAACTCAACGAGAAAGGTGGCTTCGAAACCGATCGGGTCAAATGCCGTGAACACGGTGACTTCCCGGTTCTGGAACCAGATGATATCGAATTCATTGACGTGGCACCTAACCAAATTGTAGGTGTGTCTGCATCCATGATTCCCTTCCTCGAGAATGATGATGCCAACCGCGCCCTGATGGGATCCAACATGCAGCGTCAGGCAGTACCTCTGTTGCGTCCGCGCTCACCGATTGTGGGTACGGGACTTGAAGGTAAAGTAGCCCGTGACTCCCGCATGCTGGTTAACGCCGAGGGTGATGGAGTTATCGAATACGTCGATGCCAACGAGATTGTCGTACGCTACGACCGAACGGAAAAAGAAGAACTCGTTTCCTTTAGC
This sequence comes from Saprospiraceae bacterium, assembly GCA_030148525.1. Lineage (GTDB taxonomy): Bacteria > Bacteroidota > Bacteroidia > Chitinophagales > Saprospiraceae > DT-110. The sequence continues at coordinate 3,384 of JASBTH010000480.1, forward strand.
GATAGCGTTAAAAAATACGATCTGGTCAAGTTCCGACGGACCAACCAGGGATCCTGCATCAACCTGCGTCCTATTGTGCGCAAAGGTATGCGGGTGACCAAAGGACAGATCCTTTGCGATGGTTATGCTACGGAAAAAGGCGAATTGGCACTCGGTCAGAACCTGAAGGTGGCTTTCATGCCCTGGAAAGGATACAACTTCGAGGATGCCATCGTACTCTCCGAACGCGTAGTTCAGGAAGATATCTTCACCTCTCTGCACATCGAGCACTTTGAACTGGATGTGCGTGACACCAAGCTGGGTGAAGAAGAATTGACCAACGACATTCCAAACGTAAGTGAGGAAGCGACCAAGGACCTGGATGAGAACGGTATCATTCGCATCGGAGCCTGGGTTAGTGAAGGCGATATCCTGATCGGCAAGATTACACCGAAAGGAGAATCTGATCCGACTCCGGAAGAAAAACTGTTGCGTGCCATTTTCGGCGACAAAGCCGGTGATGTAAAAGATGCTTCTCTGAAAGCACCCCCCTCTACAAAGGGGATTATTATCAATAAGCAACTGTTTGCACGCGCCAAGAAAGACAAGGTGCAGAAAGCCCAGGAGAAAGAGCTGCTCTCCAAACTGGAGGACCAGCACAAAATCGCTATGAATGAGTTGAAAACCATTCTGGTCGATAAGCTCCTGACGATGCTTAAGGGCAAAAAATCCAAGGGCGTTCGCTCTATCTACAACGAGGAACTGATCGCCAAGGGCGTTAAGTTTACCCAGCAGGTACTTCGCGAACTGGATTATACATCCATAGACTACAGCAACTGGAGTGATGAAGAGGAAGTGAACAGCATGGTTGCCAGCCTTCTCCACAACTTCAGCATCAAGGTCAACGAAGAAGTTGGTCGCTACAAGCGCGAGAAGTTCAACATCAGCATTGGTGACGAACTACCTGCCGGTGTACTGAAGCTCGCCAAAGTCTATATGGCTAAGAAGCGCAAGCTGAAAGTGGGTGATAAGCTGGCCGGTCGCCACGGTAACAAAGGGATTGTGGCACGTATCGTCCGGATGGAAGATATGCCGTTCCTGGAAGACGGAACGCCGGTGGACATCGTACTGAACCCACTGGGTGTACCTTCGCGAATGAACCTCGGGCAGATCTTTGAAACAGTACTCGGATGGGCCGGTGAAAAACTCGATCGCAAATACGCAACGCCTATTTTCGACGGAGCCAGCCTGGAAGAGATCGATGAAGAGATCAAGAAAGCCGACTTGCCGAGTCTCGGTCAAACCTATCTATTCGATGGTGAAACGGGAGACCGCTTCCACCAGCAGGCAACGGTAGGGGTGATTTACATGCTCAAGTTGTCGCACATGATCGATGATAAGATGCACGCACGCTCCATCGGACCATACTCACTCATTACGCAACAACCACTGGGTGGTAAAGCCCAGTTTGGTGGTCAGCGATTTGGTGAGATGGAGGTATGGGCACTGGAAGCCTTTGGCGCTGCCAATATCCTCCAGGAGTTGCTCACCATCAAGTCAGACGACATTAATGGCCGGGCCAAAGCGTACGAGCATATCGTGAAGGGTGAGAACCTCCCCGAACCGAATATCCCCGAGTCGTTCAATGTTCTCGTACACGAGTTGCGCGGACTGGCGCTGGATGTGAAATTTGATTAATCGACTACCGATCGCCCGTATGGGCTTGCGGTTTAATTTATAGAGTCTATGCCTTTTAAGAAGAAAAGTCATATTCAAAAGCAGAACTTCGACAGTATTACCATCAGTTTGTCGAGTCCGGATGAGATTCTGGAACGATCCTACGGTGAGGTGTTGAAGCCCGAAACCATCAACTACCGGTCGTACAAGCCGGAGCGCGATGGTCTGTTCTGCGAACGGATCTTTGGTCCCGTAAAGGACTACGAGTGCTACTGCGGTAAGTACAAGCGGATTCGTTATAAGGGAATTGTTTGCGACCGTTGTGGAGTAGAAGTTACGGAGAAGAAGGTACGTCGCGAGCGCATGGGCCACATCAAGCTGGTTGTGCCCGTGGTACACATTTGGTTCTTCAAGTCACTGCCCAATAAGATCGGCTATCTGCTTGGACTTTCGTCCAAAAAACTGGAGTCGATCGTTTACTACGAGCGGTATGTCGTAATTCAGCCTGGTATCAAAGAGCCGGAAGGGGTTGGCAAAATGGACCTGCTTACGGAAGAAGAATACCTGGAGATTCTGGAAACGCTTCCACCCGAGAACCAGCAACTGGAAGATACCGATCCCAATAAGTTTATTGCTAAAATGGGAGCCGATTCCGTTCGCGATCTGCTCGGCCGCCTGGAACTAGACCAACTGAGTTTTGCGCTGCGTCACCAGGCAGCTCACGAGACTTCTCAGCAACGGAAATCTGAGGCTCTGAAGCGTCTGCGCGTAGTGGAGGCCTTCCGCGATGGCCTGTCGCGTATGGAAAACCGTCCCGAATGGGCGGTGATCGAATACCTGCCGGTCATTCCACCGGAGCTGCGTCCTTTGGTACCCCTCGATGGTGGCCGGTTTGCCAGCTCTGACCTCAATGACCTCTACCGCCGGGTGAT
>JASBTH010000478.1 GCA_030148525.1 Saprospiraceae bacterium
CGCTGGAGTGCACTGGAAGATCCGGGGGCCTGGATTTTGGGTCCTGCCAAGATTCGGATATTCCAGGGAGGAAAAGAAATTGGGGAATGGCAGCGCCCGCAAGCAACTGATATGGGAAGTACTTCCTTTGTTTTTCCCGAGGTTGAGCTACCCAACCAGATGGCTTCGACTCCCATTACCGTCACCATTTATGCCACCCGGTTACCCGCTGATCATCCTGGAGCGGGGCGTCCGGCCTGGATTTTTTTGGATGAAGTCTTTTTGACAAACTGATAATCATGGAGTTACTAGCTCTTAACCTCGCTCGTTTACACCCTTTATTGGTACATCTGCCGATAGGTATTCTGTTGTTGGTAGCCGTCATGGAAGGCCTGCAGCGTTGGCAAAAGCACGAAGCATACCGTAGTGCCATTCGATTGGGATTGATCCTGGGTACACTGGGAGCTGTGCTGTCCATCGCTACGGGTTGGGCACTAGGCAATGAAGGTGGTTACGGGAAAGAACTGCTCTATCAGCACCGCTGGTTTGGGGTGGGGGTTGCCGTGGCATCGGTATTTGCACTAATCGGGCACATGGAGGCTACTTCCTGGTTGAAAAGAATATACCCCTACATGCTCATCCTTCTCGTCCTGGGCATCAGTTGGACGGGGCATCTGGGGGGTGGCCTTACCCACGGAACTGACTACCTCTTTTCGCAGCCTCAGCGCACTGAACGAGTGGCTGACCTGAAAGGAGCTGAGGTATTCCCCGTAGTGATCCAACCCATTCTGGATCAGAAATGCGTGAGTTGCCATAAAGAATCGAAATCTAAAGGAGACCTGCTACTCACGAATCTGGAAGCTTTTCAGGCAGGTGGCAAAACGGGTTCTTTGATCGATGCGGACTCTTCCACCAACAGTCTGCTGTGGGAACGAATCCATTTGCCGATGAATCACGATGACCATATGCCTCCGGAAGGTAAACCACAGCTGACGCGGGGCGAGATGGCTATACTGTCCTGGTGGATCGAAGAGGGTGCGTGTACGGATTGCACCGTCGGGGATGTCCCTAACCGGGAAGGTGTGGATGCCTGGCTCGATGCCTATCGGGCAGGGGAGGGAGAAGGGGTTGATCTGCCCGTACCAGCTGATCGCAAAATTGCCAGGCTGGAATCAAGGGGGATCCGCGTACTCCAATACGCGGAGGACAGCCCCTGGATATCGGTGGATATGGCCCGTAAGGAGACGATCGATAATAAAGACCTGCGTGCACTACGGGCACTAAAAGAGCACATTCGGGACCTGGATGCCAGTTTCAGTGGGCTTACCGACAGGCAAGCCGCCCAACTGGCAAATTTTCCCAACCTGCTGCGTTTGTTTCTGCAAGGTACTCAGGTGTCGGATGAGGGGGTTAGCAGCCTGAGCAAGCTGGAGCATCTGGAAACCCTGAACTTATATGCTACGGAAATAACGGCCCAATCCCTGCCTGTATTAGCCGGTATACCGAGTCTGCGCAAGCTGTACCTGTGGCAAACGGACGTACCGTCAGATCTGGTCGCTGAGGTGCAGGAAGATCACCCCGGACTGTCCATCAACCAGGCTGCTGCAACGGATTCGATCTTCGGTCGTGCGGCCTTGAATCCGCCGGTCTTAGCAGCGGAATCCATTCTGATACAGGATGCGGTAACCGTGCGTCTGAAGTCCAACCTGGAGGGTGTTCGTGCCTATTATACGCTCGACGGGAGTGATCCGGATACTACGGATGCCGTATTCCCCGATTCCCTGGTGCTGAGCGAATCAGCAATACTAAAAGTCTTTCAAACCAAGGCAGGCTGGGATCCCAGTCCGATTGTGACCAGGGAGTATCTGAAGGGAGGCATTCCCATTGCCCAAGCCACCTTACAGGCGGAACCTTCGGGTAAATACCAGGGGCAGGGAGCCAAATCCCTGATGGACTACGAAAAGGGCACAATCAGTTTTACCGACGGTGAATGGCTGGGCTTTGAGGGCAAACACATGACCGTTCGGCTGGACCTGGGAGCTAAGCAGCAGGTATCGTCGGTATCGGTCAGTGCTTTGTCGGCACCGGGCAGTTGGATATTTTACCCAAAGGGCCTGCGCGTGCGGGGTGATGCTGCTTCCATAGCTCAGGAAACCTGGCCCAGCGTCGATCAGGAGATCGCCAATGCAGAGATGCAATTCTTTACCCTTTCGTTCGACCCCGTCGAAACCCGCTACCTCGATCTGGAGGTGATCAGCCCGCTTCGCAACCCGGATTGGCACGCCAATCCCGGTGGGAAGAGCTGGATCTTTATTGACGAAGTACTCGTTAATTAGATATCAGGTATGAGGTATCAGGTATGAGGTTTGAGGTTTGAGGTTTGAGGTTTGAGGGAAGTTTTGTTGCAATTGAGAGTGTTGCCGCTGTTTTTTGTTTGGACACGTTACTTTCCCACCAGAACTGATGGCTTTCCAAACAAAAAATAGCGGCAGTATGCATGATCTTTAGACGAGTACTTTGACTTTTGGCGAAAGCCGAATAAGACCATCTTTAATTAAAAATTAAAAATTAAAAATTAAAAATTACAAAATAAAAGAGCCGCCCCGGAATGTCCGGAGCGGCTTTTCACATCTCACTAGTTACTGTATGAAACTTAGGTTTGTTAGTTTTTCGTTTTGTACATATTAGTTCACGTCCCACCAAACGGGAACGGTCAGGTGGCTGGCAAAATCAGTTCCCAGTCCCTGGCGATCCAGAGCAGCACGCATGTTGGGGTTAGTTCCCAACTCGCCTTGTGGCAATGCCAGGCGAACGGGAATTGTACCACCCGTTACATTACCGGGATAATTAACCGGAGTCAGCTCCGGGTATCCCGTACGGCGCCAGTTGGCGAAGGCTTCGTATTCGTTCAGGAAGGTAGCAGCCCAGTATTGCTCTCCGATCGACTCCATGGTGTTGTCGAAGGGATTATTGGCAATGTAGGCATCGATGTCTTCGCTGGCGATGGGTTGACCGTAGTCAGCCCACATGTTCATTGCAGCGCGAACACCTGCTTCATAGTGGCTGGCGGCATCGCTGGCACCCCAGCCGCGCAGAGCAGCTTCGGCCTTCAGCAATTCCGTTTCGGCTACGGTCATGAACATCATGGGTGAAGCAACAGAAACAATTGCCTGATTCACCGAGCTAAAGTCATCCAGGGAAGTGCCTGTTGGATTGTCATTGATCAGCTCAGCATCCAGACCATTAGGCAGACCATTGTGCTCGCTACCATTAACGGGTAGGGTACCAATTACATCCAAACGAGGATCATCCGTTGATTGCATCCAGTTGACCAGGGTAGCGCTCAAACGAGGACAATCATCTCCAAAGCCCTGAGATTTGTCGAGTACTTCGCCAATACCGTTACGGTTGATACCCTCTGGTCCGACCGTATGCTCGATAAAGGCATTTTCACCAGCTTGCAGGGTTCCGCCCTGGATAGCTTTGTTTACGTATTCCTGAGCAGTGGCGGCATCTACCTCTGACAGGCGCATACCCAAACGGAGCATCAGGGAGTTACCAAAGCGGCGCCAGGCACCCTGATCACCACCGTACAGGAGGTCGGAGGAACCAAAGCCACCGGAGTCACCGATTTGAGCAACAGCTTCCTCCAGTTCGTTTAGCATATCCCGGTAAATATCCTCCTGGGCATCAAATTCCGGAAAGTCGACACCTTCAATAAAGCCTTTACCGGCTTGTGAGTAGGGTACGTCTCCGTACAGATCTGTCAGGCGGTGGAAAATAAGTACCCGCCAGATACGGGCCATGCCGAGCATGGTTTGATCGCCATCTTCGGTCGATTCCAGGGTGTTTATCAGGTCTTGGATCTCCACCACTGCTTGTGTGTACTGGCGGTCAAACAGCGATGAGGAATACCCCGCATTATAGGTGTATTTATCACCAGCCCAATAGCCACACAGGGCAGACATGTGCTGAACCATCATGGAGGAATAAATCAGGCTGGCACGCCAGTTTTCATAGCGTTCGCCGGAAGTACGTAATTGTATCCAGGTAAACTGAAAATTAGGATTGATTTCATTAGCTGCGTTGGGGTCGGTGTTCAATTCACCGAATCCCTCGTCGCAGGACGTCGTCGTTAGCATGAGGGCCACGACCACGAAGAGTATATTTCTAAAATAAGTATACATTTCTACGTTTTTTCAAAGTGATCGAATGAGCCTTAAAATTTCACATTCAAATTGAATTGGATGCTTCGGGTGGACGGTACACCAAACATCTCCAAGCCTTGGCCATTACCGACATTGTAGGTTGACTCCGGATCAATATTTGGTACATCGCTCCACAGGATCGCCAGGTTACGGGCAGCAATACCAACGGTAACACCGGATACGGGCAGATTCTCCATTAAGCGATTGGGCAGTGTATAGTTCAACACTACCTGGCGCAGCTTACCAAAGTCGGAATCGTAAACAAATTCCTCTGTGATGTTACCGGCAATACGCTGGTAGTAATCTTCAATATTTCCTGCTTCTACGTCGCCAATACCGTTTTCACGACCAACCAGCGTGTTCTGGTGTAAGCCACGAGTATAAGCAAAGGCGTTGGTTGCCGAGTAGATAACGCCACCCATGCGCATATCGATCAGGAAATTCAGGCTCAGGTTTTTGTAGCGGAATGTGCTACCAAAGCCCATGGTAGTTGGAGCCACACCGGTTCCGAACCGGGTATACTCACCCTGCATGGGCAGGCCATTCGCATCGAGCATGATCTCACCATTTGCATCACGAGCGTAGGTGAAACCGGCAATTTGGCTGTAGGGAAGACCCTCCACGTGTTCGATGTAGGCATTACGAGTACGGCTCTCACCGTCGCGCAGTGCTTCGCCATCGGCTTCGGGAGTCAGCAAACTAACAACCTCATTTTGATTGTTGGCAAAGTTAAAGGTTACATCCCAGCTGAAGTCCTGCTTTCTGATGGGAGTTGCCGTCAGCAAGAGTTCCACTCCTTTATTCGTCATCTCACCCAGGTTGACAATCTTGCTGCCGAATCCAGACGTGGGAGACACTGCAGCACTGATGATATCACCCTCCGTAGTGCGATCGTAATACGTAAAGTCAAGTCCTAAGCGTCCCTGTAACAAACGCACGTCAAAACCCAATTCTAATTCTTTGGTCAATAGTGGCTGCAGGTTAGAGTTGGGGATTGAATTATTCGCAATACCACCTAGCGGATTGCCCAGGTGGCCTTGTCCGAAGATGCCGTAGTTGAGGTTGAGTTGGTATGGGTTAGCGGCCACACCAGGACCAGAACCAGTTGCGTAGGATCCCCGCAATTTCAGGAATTCGATAGCAGAAGGCAATGAAACCAATTCGGATAATACCACACTGGCTCCGGCAGAGTAGTAACCCTGGTTGTTTTCACCACTACCATCGGGGCTGGTCAGGGTAGAGAACCAGTCGTTCCGGTAGGAACCACTCAGGTAGATCGCCCGCATGAAACCAATTTCTGCCGATCCGTACAGGGAGTTTACCTGCCATTCGCCGAATCCATAGTTCACGCTTTGGTTCGCCAGGTTGCCGATGGAGTGCAGGAAGGGTACGTTGAAGTTGTTACCGCTACCACCAATCGTCTCGGAAAAGTTGCGCTGTTGGTTTCCACCTGCCAGAATCGAAATGTTGATATCGTCGGTAAGGTCCCGGTCGAACCCAAACAGTAGCTCTGTATTCAATTCCTGAACTTCACGATTCGATTCGCTCAATTGGCCGAATGGACTGTAGGCTGTTCCATAGGGCGTCAGGTTACGGCTACGGAAGGTGAATCGGTCCAGAGAGATTCGGGTACGTGCGTACAGGCCCGGAAGGAAATCGTACTGCAGTTGTACCTTACCAATGATGCGATCTTTATTAGTGTCATTATCGAACTGGTGAGCAGCCCAGTACGGGTTAGTTACAAATACGTTGTCGTTGAATTGCAACTCGGTACCGTCTTCGTTTGCCCCCAGTTTCCCGGAATTTCCACGCAGGTCTTCCACATTGACGGTGGCAGGCAGTGACCAGGCGGTATAGTTGGCATTACCCGGAGAATCCGACAGGCGCGGACGGTTGTTGGCATTTTCGTAAACGTACATGGCGGACATCGTACCCGTAAATTTCGGGCTAATGCGAGCGTTGGTACGCAAGGTGAAATTACGACGCGTCAGACCGGAGTTGGGGATGATATCGCTATTGTCCAGATTTGATCCGGAGAAGCGGAAGTTCAGCCGCTCATTACCGCCCGACAAGGTCAGGGTGTTGATGTAGGTAAGACCAGTCTCGTAGAAGCGGTCGATATTATCGCCTTGATCTGAGTAAGGACGGGTTTCACCATCAAATTGAACAACCCCGGCACCGTTCAACGGCTCACCCCATGCATACAGCTGCTGTTCGAGGGCTTCTGCCACGGTGGTAGGTGCTGTACCATTCAGACCGTGACCGTACTGGCGCTGGAAATCATAGGTGTTGTTCAGGCTCTCGGCCCGCAATTGGGTATTGAACTCTACATTCAGGCCCGATTTACTACCACTCTTAGTAGTGATCAGGATAACCCCGTTGGCCGAGCGATATCCGTACAGGGCAGCTGCCGAAGCACCTTTCAGTACGGAGATATTCTCGATGTCGTTCGGGTTGATGGAGGAGATACCGTCACCGGCATCAGATCCACCCCACATACCGGCTGAACCCAGGTTGGTGTTGTCGATGGGAATACCGTCCACTACGTAGAGTGGCTGGTTGGTTCCCGACAGGGAGTTGTTACCGCGAATAATAACCCGGCTGGAACCACCGGCACCCGTTGCCGTAGAAGCTACGTTAACTCCCGCAACCTTACCAGCCAGTGAGTTAGCTACGTTCACTTCCCGCGCTTCGGAAAACCCTTCGGGCTCCAGTTCGGTAACGGAATAAGTGAGGGCTTTTTTAGATTTTTCAATCCCGAGTGCGGTTACCACTACCTCATCCAGCGCTACCCCTTCCTCCAGGGTAATATCGATAGTAGCTTGATTGCCAACCTCCATTTCCCGGGTTTCGTACCCGGTATAGCTAAAGGTAAGGGTGGCTCCTTCCGCAACCTCAATTGTGTACGATCCATCAATATCGGACAGCACACCGTTTGTGGTGCCTTTCTCCAGGATGTTCACCCCAATCAGCGGTTCTCCGGAACTGGACGTGACCACACCCGAAACCGTCTGTTGGGCCCAGGCGGATAGGCCTAGAAAGGCGGTTAGGCACAGTGTTAGTAATGCATTTTTACTCATTGTTTTGAATTTTGTTGATCATAATCATGAAATTGGATTTCAGTTTGGTTTGATGGTACAGGATACCTTCCATGATTTGTATGTGACTTGTTTGGGATGGATAGTTCAGGCACAAAAAGGAGTCTAATTGTCTGGTATGCGCTTATTTGTGCGTGTTTGGGGCCAGCTTCGGCCAAAAAGGAATTAAATAAGGAGTACACCCGTATAATCCTTATTTGGCTTTGTATTTTTACGAATCTATGCATTATTATTGGATACTTCCTAATAAAAGTGTGAAAATTGTGTGCGCACACACTCTTTTTTCTTCATATTAAAGTTGCGTGTTTGTGTAGGTTTAGCCGGGAAAGACTGCAAATTCCGGCAAAATATCAACGATTTCCAAACAGAACGATTTAAAATCAAAACGACCATGCCGCGATATTTCATTTGGGGGATTACCCTCGCTCTGTGCATCCTCGGGTGCCAGTCCACCCCTTCGGACGAACGGGTGGATGTGTTAGTGCTCGGGTCGGGAACCGGAGCCGTAGCTTCAGCTATTCAAGCCGGGCGCTCGGGAGCCAATGTTGCTTTGGTACATCCATTACCCTGGTACGGAGGTATGCTTACTTCCGCCGGGGTAGCAGCAACCGATGGAAACCACGCACTACCCGCCGGATTGTGGGGCGAATTTCGGGAGGCATTGTACGACCATTACGGAGGCCCCGATTCGGTTGCTACCGGATGGGTTAGCCTCACCCAGTTTGAACCCAAAGTTGGTGCCGATATTTTAGCCGACATGGTGGCTGATACCGAAGGACTGCAACCCTACCTGGAATCGACCTGGTCCGATATTAAATCGGTACCAGAAGGCTGGGAGGTTATTGTCGAAACCCCCTCAGGGCCTGTGACCATAGTGGCCGAGATTCTGATCGATGGTACCGATCTTGGCGATGTGGCTGCTGCGGTCGGTGCCGAATACGATGTGGGCATGGAGGCCAGGGAGGTAACCGGAGAAGCGTGGGCTCCTGCCGCTAGCAACGATATCATTCAGGATATGACCTACGCGGCCATCCTCGAAGAATACCCGCCAGGTGAAGCCCCCCGAATACCAAAACCTGATAATTACGATCCCGCAGAATTTCGCTGCGCCTGTCGCCACGATTGTCCGGATACAACGGTGGTCTCCTGCCCACAAATGCTGGACTACGGAAAATTGCCCGGCAACAAATACATGATCAACTGGCCGAATTCGGGTAATGATTACTATTTGAATCCGATCGATATGACACCCGCGGAACGTGAGAAGGCTTACCAGTCGGCCAAGGATCAGACGATGCGTTTCCTGTATTATATCCAACAGGAACTGGGTTTTTCTAACCTCGGTATTGCCCGCGATGCCTTCCCCACTGAAGATGGCCTGGCACTGTACCCTTACCACCGCGAAGGGCGCCGCATCCGGGGGCTGGTCAGGTACACCTTGAACCACCTGCACCACCCATACGGAACAGAGCTCCCGCTGTACCGTACCGGGATCGCGGTAGGCGATTATCCAGTCGACCACCACCACGATAAAAATCCGGAGGCTCCTGAATTGGTATTTCCACCGGTGCCCTCCTTTTCCATTCCGGCGGGTAGCCTGATCTCCGCTGAAGTACCCAACCTGTTGGTGGCCGATAAACCTATTTCTGTGTCTAACCTGGCGAATGGATCAACGCGCCTGCAACCCGTCATTTTACAGGTAGGACAAGTCGCAGGTCTTATGGCAGCTATGGCCGCAGCCCGGGACGTCTCCCCGGCCGAGCTACCAGTACGTGATATTCAGCAGGCTGTTCTCGAGGCGGGCGGTTACCTCATGCCCTACTTTGACGTGCCGACTGACGATCCGGCCTTCCGGGCCATACAGCGCATCGGCGCCACCGGACTAATGCGGGGACGGGGAGAACCCTACCTTTGGGCCAATCGCACCTGGTTTTACCCGGATTCTGTTTTGCTCGATTCGGCCATCCACCGCGGCATAGCCCGGATGGGCAAGGAGTCGGCCTCCCCGGAACCGGCATCTCCCATTACCCGCGGTGAGGTTATTTCCTATATGCAGCAAATACAAAAGACGCTAGGCCTTTCGGCAAAAATCGACTTGAACCCGGAAAGTGTGTCCGGCATACTGGGCGACAAATGGCTGGCCCGGTCCGATGCTCGGGTTACCCGCCGGGAATGGGCCATCCTGCTGGATGCTTTGCTCGATCCCTTCGGGGAGATGAGGGTTGGGTATGAGGGGAACTGGAGGGACTGAGAGACAAAGGGACTAAAGAGACGGTTTTGGAAAATCCCTGCAGTCCCTGTAGTCACTTCATTCTCTCGAGTCTCTGCCAATCACGACGCAATCCGATACCCCCTGAATCCATAGTACGCCACGAATAAAAAGGACACAACGGGTAGCCAGAAGCTGGTCTGAATACTGCCTTGCTCAGAGAGTAAGCCCATAACGGGAGGTAGTATAGCCCCTCCCACGATGGCCATGATGATGAAAGAGGACCCCAGTTTGGTGTGCCGCCCCAGGTCTTTTACACCCAGTGCGAAAATTGTGGGAAACATGATCGACATAAAAAAATTGACACTCAGAATAGCGTAGACAGCGATTCGTCCATCGCCCAGGATACCAATCAAACAGGCTACTACCGCTAATAAGCTGAAGATACCCAGCAGCGTATTATCCTTGATATAGGAGAGTAACCAGGTACCCAGGAAGCGGCCTACCACAAATAAGAAGGTACCGGCTACTAGAAAGGAACCGGAGGCTACCTCCTTGGATACACCAGGTAATTCCTCCACGACAAAGTCAATGGTGATACCCCAAATACCTGCCTGCGCACCCACGTATAACAATTGGGCAATTACGGCCAGTATGAGGTGGCGGTATTTGAAGATGGCCGGATCGAACTTTAGCTTGTCACCTTTGTCCGGTTCGGGCATACTGGTGCGCCAGATCAGAATGGCCACTACCAATACTGCGATGGTAATGATGGCGTAGGGTAATACCACGGCATTAGCTGCCCGTGTTTTTTCTTCAATAGATGCCAGGTCGCCTTCATTACCGGCAAATATGAGCAGGCCGGCCAGGTAGGGGCCAACGACCAGAGCTACCCCGTTGAATGACTGTGCAAAATTCAAACGTTGGGTGGCGTTTTCCTTGGGACCCAGGATGGTCACATACGGATTAGCAGCTGTTTCCAGAAAGGCCAGGCCCGAGGCAATGACGTACAAGGCCAGCAGGAAAAAACTAAAAGTTAGGAGCTTGGCTGCCGGTATGAATAATAAAGCCCCCACGGCGTAAAGGATTAAGCCCAGAATGATTCCCTTTTTGTAGGTGTATTTCTCCATAAACAACCCGGCCGGTACCGCAATGGTGAAATAGCCCAGGTAAAAGGCCGTTTCTACCAATAGCGCTTCGGCCCGGCTAATGCTGAACACGGGTTGGAATTGGGCAATCAGCGCCGAATTTAAAATGTTGGCCAGCCCCCAGAGGAAGAAAAGACTGGTAACCAGCATAAAGGGGATCAGGTATTGGTTCTTTTTCATAATGTTGGTCCGTTTCGTTGGTGATTCGTGTTCTATTGTGGCGCGAATGCGTCAGTTGCGTACTTTTCAAAAAATTGGGATCGCAAGGGAATACCCTCGTAAAAGAAGAATACTTCGCCATCGATCCCGGCAGCCCGGTTGGCCTCCACCATTTGCTGCAGGAAGGTATCAGGAACTACGTAATCACCTACCTTTAGCAGTATACCCGGGGCCAATAAGTGCTGCTGCTGCGGAGTAACCTGGCTGTCGATAATGTCGGTGAGCGCCTTCTCGTAAGCCGGGAAATCGTAGCGGTAGATCTGTGGACACACCTCATCGACCCAGCCCTGCTCCACCCAGGTGGGCCAATCCTGCAAGTATTCGTATTTGCTCCAGGGGTAAATACTGGGGGAAAAGGAGCGTGTCAAATTAGGATCGGCTTCCTTCAACTGTCGGCTGAGATCTGACATAAACTGATTTATTCGATCAGCCCGCCAGTCTACCCAGGCGGAATCTTTCGGATTCTCCGGGGGTGAGGCCCCATCGTGTTCGGCACGGTAAGCCGCTACAGTCAGCGAATCATAACCTGCGAGAGAGGGTAGGGCGGGCAGGCGGTCATCTCCCTGAATGCCATCAACCTCGTATTTTTCGACCACCTCCAGGATCAGGCTGGTAACGAATCCTTGCACTGCCGGGTCGAAGGCATTCATCCACTGAAATTTGTTCTTGGTGGCAATCTGGCCGGCAGTATCGCGGGCCGCCCATTCCGGCTTGGCCCGCAGCAGGTGACCGCCCGTCGGATCGTCGTAGGAAGAGGCAAAACCGAACTCAAACCAGGCGATCACTTCAATGTCGTGCGGGTGTGCCAACTCGATTAATTCCCTGAGCGGATCCCGCCCTTGCAGGCGCGGATCAATGGGGATCCCAAACAGGCTATCCATTACTTCACTGGGATACAGGGTATACCCCCGGTTCCAGGTGACCACATAGATCGTATTAAAGCCGTAGCGCTGGCAGTTTTCCACCACTTCTTCCAATCCCTTTCGGGAAAAAAGGGCATCGCTGTCGACATTGGTTAACCAGAAGCCACGACGGGCGGGCTCGGGAGTGTTTCGCCCGGGTTGGCAGGAGAAGAGCGCAAAGCATACCATACCCAATAGTACGATGAACAGGCCCCGGACAGGGCTGCGAGATGTTGGATTATTCATGTGGTTCTTTTTTGCCGGAAGGCTTATCCAAAGCCAGCTGCGATAGCAATTGCCAGCAGTGTAATAATCCACGGGGTACATGGAAACAGCCCTTCCACTTCCCGCCCTTCGCATCGTGCAGGCGGGTGCCATCGCGGTGCAGGTAGCCAAACCACTCCCCGTGGACGGGATCGGGAAAGTGTTCCCAGGTATAGTCGTAGATGCGCTCGAACCAGGATGCACACGATAGGTTACCGGTATAGGCATAGCCCTTGAGCATGGCCTCCTGTGCTTCGAGGTGAACCCACCATAGTTTTTGATCCCATTCGAGTTGCTGGGGCGGGTACCCTTTGCGGTCCATGAAATAGAAGAACCCACCAAACTCGGAATCCCAGCCGTATTCGGCCATGTGGAGTGCCCGGCGAACGGCCTCCTGGGTGAGGGCTTTATCGTTGCGCCTCTGCCCCAAATCCATAATAAACCACATGGCCTCAAGGGCGTGCCCCGGATTGAGCAGGCGACCATTGAAAGAGTCGCTTGGCGAGCCGTCGGTATGTATGGTCTCGAGTACCAGTCCGGTGTCGGCATCGTAGAATCCGTGCATTACTGTATCGATACACTGGTCGATGGTGCGTTCGATCAGATCCTCATCGATCAGTGATTCCAATTCCAGGCACAGGTTACACAGGATCATGGGCAGAGAAAAGCTGGTCTCCGGACGGGAGGCACCAATACCTTTTTCGTATTTGCCTTTGGGATTAGACCGGCGTTGCAAAATATGGTCAAAGGTAGTACGGGCAATGTCGGCATAGCGTTGTTCACCGGTGGCCCGGAAAAGCTGTGCGAATGCCATCGTAGCAAAGCAGTCGGAAAAAATATTGTAGGGCTGAACGAGCGGGGCGCCATCCTGCCTTACGGCAAAAAACCAGTGCCCGTTGGCTGCCCGGCCGTGCTTCTCCAGGAATTGTGCGCCCAGCAGTGCCAGGTCCAGCCAAGCCTCTTTGGGATCCACCTGATTGTACAGGGTCGCGAACGTCCATACCTGCCGGGCCTGCAGCCAAATAAATTTGTCAGTATCGTATACCTTTCCGTCGCGCAGCAGGCAGCTAAAGTAACCGCCGTGCGTAAGGTCGGGGGAGTGTGTTTCCCAAAAGGGAATGACCCGCTCGAATAATTCCTGGTAGAATGTATGCTGATATTCCTTAGGCTCCACCATGTAGGAGTTGTTGACGGTATTCCTGATACCGGTTAAATAAATGATGAGCTTGCGGGTAAGCCGATTGCGGACTCATGAAATGCGAAAACTCAAAGGTTATGGCCTTCTCCAGGCCAGCGGCCCGGGCCGCTTCCAGTTTTAGTCGCAGCTTTTCCCATTTAATGGGCAAAAACTTAATAGGCATATCCCGATCGAAGGACTCGGCATTGGTCCAGCACGACATACCGTAGCGGTCGGCCAGGGCTTTATTGACAGCAAAGTAATCGGTCAGCTCGTGGTAGTGCACGTGCCCGTCTTGGAAAGCCACGATATCTACCGCATCCTGTATGCCGTCAAAAATGGCGTTCCATTCCCGCTCGTGTTCATCGAGACTGACAGCCTGTTCCTTGCTGAGTGCCGCATCGGAAGCAAGCAGCGCTTTCTGCCCGTCGATATAGGGCGAGATCAGGGTAGGCAAACCATCACTGACCTGTTTGCAATGCTGACCCAATTGGCGATAGAGGTCGATGATGGATTCTGTTTTGCGACTCACTTCCTGGCAGATATACCACCCGCGGAAAGCCGGATAGTGGCCGTACCGTTCCCATACCTCGTCAATCACTCTTCGGTTGACGTCTACCTCCCGGGAGGGATTACCTCCGGCCTCCCAGTACTTGCCAGAATCGTACAGACCAAAGTAAAAGGCCATGCCGAACTGGCCGGCCAGGCGAAGGAAGAGGTCCACCAGGTCAATGGGCGGGTTATAGCACCCTTCACCCTCCTGCAACACCTGCGAGGGATAGGTGATCCAGCGACGGTATCCCGAGCGGATCAGAATGACGGTGTCGATGCCTGCAGCCTGCATGTGCCGAAAGTCTTGCTCCCATTCCGCGGGTCCCCAGTTTTGGTGGGGAATGTCGTGGGATATCTCATCCAGAAAGGTTCCGGTTATGGTCATAGTACGTAGCGCTTATTCGGGGAGTTTATCCCACCAGTATTTTTTGAGTAGCCAGGTAGAAATCAGGAAAACCAGAAAAGCTACTGCTAATTGGGTTGATTGGCGAATCAGTAAAAACATGGGCATCACCACCAGAGACATCTGCCAAACAGTTCCCACCACAACATTAAACGCATCCCGGCCAAAGTCCCGGTTGGCACGGAATTCCGGATCGGCCAGTTCTACTTTCTCGCGGATGGGTTTCCAGAACCCCCAGGGATTAGTCTTTTTATAAAAATGCATGAGCACCTCGTCCTCTTCGGGAGGTGTCAGGTAAGTACCCAGAAAGCAGCCCAATAGTGAAATTCCCAAAATGACGGGGAATAGGTAGATGGCTACTACATCGGGGAATAAGGGTGGGATGAAGGTCGCTCCGATCAGGCCACCGATCATCCCCCAGAAGTAACCATGTCCGTTGAATCGCCACCAGATCCACTTAAGCGCGTTGGCTGCTGCGTAGCCCCCGTAAAGGGCCGACGTGATCCACAGGGTGAGGGAGTTGATCGAGCTGGCGTAGAACCCACCGACCAGACCGATGGCAACCAGCAAAAAGGAAGCCGCATAGCTGTAGCGGATGTAGGTTTTGTTGGATGCATTCGGGTTGATGTATTTCTTGTACAGGTCGTTCACCAGGTAAGCTGGAGCCGCATTGATGAAGGCGGCAAAGGTGCCCATGAAAGCCGCCAACAGACCCGCTAACAACAGTCCCTGAAATCCGGGTGGCACAAAGCGTTCAATCGCCAGTGGCAGCACCGTCTCAAAATCGATATCGGCCCCCATTTGTTCGAATTCGGGTGTCAGGTAGACCAGGGCCAGAACACCGAAACCAGCGATCATCAGGTAGCGGGGGAAATACAGAGCCAATATGGTCAATCCACTCATCTTGGCGGCTTGCCCGGCAGTGGGGGTTGATAATACCCGCTGCATATCGTAGCTGGGTACGGGCCCGGCCAGGCTGGCGAAGATGCCCTTGAAGATCATGGCGATCAATAACAGACCAATGGCCCCAAAGCCATCCTCCTCAATACGGGTATTGACACTGTCCAGGTAGCCCGTCCAGTCGAGATCCATTTCCCATCCGAAGAAGAGATTGGTCCATCCGTCGGGTACAGCCTCTGCCACTTGTGCACCCGTCACCGTGGTGAAGGCAATATAGCCCACCACAAAACAGGAGATGGTCATAATGATAAACTGCAGTACTTCCGTACCCACCACGCTGTACATACCCCCTTTGATGGTATAAAAGGTCGTAACTGCAATGATGATCAGGGCGTAGGACTGTTCGGAAGTCAGACTGATCAAGCCTGCGTCCAGCGACAAGTCCCAGGGGAAGAAGATCACGGCAAACTTGCCGATCCCTTCGAAGAAATAGGCGATAAAGCCAAAGACACTGATCACCGCAAAGATGGTCACAATAATGTGCGACAGGCGTCCGCTGGTTTTATCTCCGAAGCGGAAGGTGATCCACTGGGCGCCGGTCAGTACACCGGATCGCCGCAACCAGATCGCCAGGAAGATCATGACGAACACCTGGTTCCATACGGGCCAAAGCCAGGGTATCCAGGCACTTTTCAGACCGTAGACGAAGAAGATGGTCACCGTCCACATGGTTCCCGAAATATCGAACATACCGGAAGCGTTGGACAGCCCCAGGAAATACCATTTAATATTGTTGCCGCCCAGGAAATAGGACTGCATATCACGGGAGGCTCGCTTGGAGACCCAAAAACCGAACAGGATGGTGATGGCCAGATAGGCCAGGATGATACCAATATCGAGGACCGTTAACTGCATAGTTGTTACTTATTGGCGGTAAACGCCTGTTCTTTATTATATCGGTACCAAACGGGTGCCTGATTATTGCGTAGGAATAGGAGGTGGATATCGCCATCCCGTTCTATCCACTCCATAGAGCGTACATCGCCAATGACGTGCAGGCCGGAGCGGTCTTGGGGCAAATACGAAAAGCTGCCTTTTCCGTCATTCAGCAGTACCTGGCCGTAGTTGGCATCCCAGGGCCCCATGGTCGGGCGGGTATCAGCTAAATTTCCGGCGAGGATCAAGTCGGTATGGCCATCTCCGTTCAGGTCTTTGGGCAGGATTGTAAAAACCGGTGCTGCCTGTGCGATCACGGGCAATGGCCGGGGTGTCCAACGCCCGCCACCTTCATTCTCGATCCAGACGGAAGCCCCTTGATGCACCGAGTATATATCAGCAGCTTGTTCTTGTTCGGGGGTCAGGATATCGCCGATAGTGGCCTCGGAATAAGCCTCGTAAGTAGTAAATTTCTTTTTCTGACCAGGCAGCTGCCCGAAGAGGTTATCCCGGCTTACAAAAGGGTAGGGGGCACCCTGTATGTAGTGTACCAACAGCGGGTCTACCGCTCCGTTTTCGTCAAAGTCGCCGGCGTACATGCGGGCGGGTTCATCGGCACTCACTTTGAGGTTGGTGTTGGTGCCCAGGTTGCCGGCAATCAGATCCATATCGCCATCGCCGTCCAGGTCGGCCTTTTCCAGCGACCACCACCAGCCTTCGGTCTTTTGTGCAAAGGCATCGGGTATCGGGCGCAGTTGGCCGTTCTTATTGCCGTAGGCCATGATGGGCATCCATTCGCCGGCAACGATCAGGTCGGCCGTCCCGTCTCCGTCGGCATCTTCCCAGATGGCATCAGTTACCAATCCGGCTTCTAATAGCTCGGGGGCCTGATCCCGGGTGACATCGGTGAAGGTGCCGTCTCCTTCGTTGCGCAGCAGGTAAGAAGCCGGCACTTTAGGGTATTGGCCGGGAATCAGTCGTCCACCCACAAAGAGGTCCGGGTCTCCGTCGTCATCTATATCGTGGGCAGCAACTGCTCCGGTACTGGTCAGCATGGGGGGCAGTGCACCTTTTGAGTGGGTGAAGTTTCCGTTACCATCGTTGAGATACAGGCGATCCTGCAGCGCCAGATCTTCGGGCAGAAAGTGGTATCCACCGCTGGCTACGTAAAGGTCCAGGTCTCCGTCACCCTCGGCATCAAAAGCCAGGGCGTCGGTATCTTCCATAATCAGGTGTTTAGTCAGGGCGGGTTGTCGCGTGTCGATCCAGGTACCATCGGGCATCTGCTTGATGATTCGCCCGGCCTGCCGTTTGGCACCACCGAGGAAGAGATCCGCCAGCCCGTCGCCGGTAAAATCAGCTTGCACCGAAGCAGGTCCCTGGTAAGATATCCCCCATGGCAGCAGGGTTTGTTGCTTGAAATCGACCTCATTATTCTCCTGATGTTCGTAGGCCAGTGGGTTTTCGCTTTCGCTAAAAAGGGTAGGGTAGGTGGTTGGTGACCACTGTATCTTCCTTTCCTGTTCTTTCGTGATGGTTACCACCTGGTCGGCGGCTACGCCGGTGCGCAGGGTCACGGTGCCGTCGGGCCAGATAACCCGGAGGGTATCCACGGTATCATTGTCTCCCAGGCCGAGGTGGACCGGCGTATGCATGGCCGACTGAAACCCTTGAGTGGGCAGATGATCCACAATCTGGCGCTGTCCGCCGGACCGGATATCCACTCTGGCTCCGATGGCAAAAGGGTTGCTGCCTTCCTGCATCCGCAGGTCGAGCAGCAGGTAATGCCCCTTACTGATCTGGTTTTCCAGCAGAGAGGCCGGTTCGTTAATATTGTTCAGGATGAGATCCAGGTCACCATCGCCGTCCAGATCGGCACGGGCGGCCCCCTGGGTCAGGATGGGTTCGGCAAAGCCCCAGCCGTCGGATTTATCCTCAAAGGTTAGGTCTCCCCGGTTGCGGAACATATAATTAGGTGTCTTGGTAGACTCCATCCGGGAGATAATATCCATCAGGCCGTCGGCCGGTTGCCCCCGTTGGGCCTTAATGCGCTGATCGGCGTAGTAGGACACAAAATCCCGGTTGGTGTAGTCGCGCAGGTAGCCGTTGGAGATAAACAAGTCTTTCCAGCCGTCATTATCAAAATCCCCGAAGACGGGTGCCCAGCTCCAGTCGGTATTGGAAATTCCGGCCAACTGACCGATCTCGCTAAAGGTGCCGTCGCCGTTATTGAGCTGCAGCATATTGCGCATGATCTGGTGGTAGAAACCATTGCGCAGCATGGATTGGTACTTTTCGTAGGTATCGGGGCCGTAGAGCAACTTCTGCCGGCGGTTGTCTTCCGGCAGCATATCGAGGCTCAGGATATCGGGGTGGGCATCGTTATTGATGTCGGCAATATTAGACCCCATAGAGAAGTGGGAGATATGACCGATCTGCTCCTTGAGTTCGTCCCTGAAAGTCCCATCTTGCTGGTTGATGTAGAGGTAATCTTCCTCGATGTAATCATTGGAAATATACAAATCGAGCCAGCCATCGCCATTGATATCGGCAGCGGCTACTCCCAGGCCAAAGCCCAGTGGTGTATTCTTGATGCCGGCGGCCTCAGTAACTTCCGTAAAAGAGCCGCTGTCGTTGCGTAGCAATTTATCGCCGGCAAACTCATCGGAAATATTTTTTACGTAGGTAGCATCAAAACTCTGGAAATCCTCGGTGGAGTGATTCAGCAGGTAAACGTCGAGGTCGTTGTCGCGATCGTAGTCGAAAAATAAAGCCTGAGTAGTGTGAGCAGGTAGGTCGAGGCCGTAATCGGCAGCCTGTTCGACAAAGGTGGGTATACCCTCTTCGTTATTTCCCTGATTGACGTACAGTTCATTGCGGCGTTCGTCCTCCGGGCCGTCACCGGAATAGCAAACGTATATATCGAGCAGGCCGTCGGCATTGATGTCGACTATGGTGACGCCGGTATTCCAGCCATTATCACGACCGGCGACACGCGCCGCTTCGGTTACCTCCCGAAACGACCAGTCCCCTTCGTTGAGATAGAGGGAGTTGGGGCCCATATTGGCGGTGAAGTACAGGTCGGGCCGGCCATCCTGGTTCAGGTCGCCCACGGCGACACCGCCACCGTTGTAAAAGTATTCGTAATTGAGTACGTTGTTTTCCTCGTCTTCGACAATCTGATTTACGAACGCAACGCGACTGGTTTTCGCCGGCACGGACCGAAACCCGTTACCCGATCGATCACCTTCTCCGGTGGGTGATTGGCATTGGAGCCCTAGTAAGGCCAAGCCAAGCAGCAGGGTGATGTGACGTGTCTTCATAGCAGCATAGATGATTAGGCACAAAAGTGTGTGCGCACACATAACCCGAAAAGTAAGAAAAAATACGCCGAATGGGTGGAATGGCCGGAGAATATTTTAGGGTGGCAAGGTAAGGATCGCGCACCTATTCGATCACCAGCTCGTCCACCATTACGTGTGGCAAGGTTCCGGCACCGGGTTGCCCTGCGGGAATGGTCGGCATGGGCAACAACTTAATGCGGATGAACTGCACATCTATTGCCTCCACCGCAAAGGAAACCTCATGGGGGCCAATCCCGTCGGGTTCAGGAATGCCGAAGGTCTGTGGCGGACCGAAATCGTCCTGGTTTTTGGCGAAAGCCACCTCCATACGCTCCGGTGCGTAGATCCACCAGCCGGGACGAACGAAAAAGCGGGTAGAAATTCGACTCAGGGTATCCGGCTGACCGAGGTCGATAGTGGCCTCGAAGGGCTCTTCCCGAAAACTTAGCCACTCTCCGTCGCGGTAATCGTTCGGTGCCCCCTGTACGCCGTTGAGCAAGCTTTGCGGTCCGGCCGTGTTCGTCGGTTCAGTAGGACGGGAAGCCAGTACAAGGGCCTTATTGACACCCTTATGCAGATTGATGGTGATGCTGCCGGTACGCCCGACAGGGCCTTCCGGGGAGTAGGTCCGGGCGGAGTAGGTACCGCTTTCGTTTATAGGTATGGGACCCTCGAATACCGGACTTTCCCGGGTGATATCGCCATCGCCATTCTGTGTGTAGCGAATGGTACCCGACTGGGCGGTATTTGCCCACCTCAAACGCAAAGGGTCGACTCCATTGGCCTGTATCAGGGGACGGGCATCGTAGATGGTCGTAGCGACATTGATACCACGGTCACGCCAGCGTTGAATCTGGGGTTCCAGGCGTCGCACGAAGTCCTGAAAATCTTTGCGGTCGGGGTCGCCGGTCCAGCTGACTTCAGCCAGAGCCATCATACGGGGGTAAGCCATATATTCTGCCTGATCGGTGGTCGGAATGTATTCGGTCCACAGGTTCCCCTGGGCACCAAGAATGTGTTTGGCTTCTTCTTCGTCCAGCTCCTCGGGAACCGGATGGTAGCTGTATACTTTTTCGAGAGGCAGGTACCCGCCAATGGCCAGGGGCTCATCCGGGTGGCGCGACTGATAATGGTCGAAGTAGCAGTGGGAATTAGGGGTCATAATCACATCGTGGCCGGCTTCGGCAGCTTCGATGCCCCCTTGTTCGCCCCGCCAGCTCATGACGGTGGCATTGGGAGCTAATCCACCTTCCAGTATCTCATCCCAACCGATGAGGGATCGTCCGTTCTCATTCAGGAAGGTTTCGATGCGGCGGATGAAATAGGATTGTAAGCCGGCTTCGTCTTCCAGGCCCTCCTCATCGATTAATTGCTGACAAAAAGCGCTTTCTTCCCATTGCTTTTTGGGTGCCTCGTCACCTCCGATGTGGATGTATTCAGAGGGGAAAAGATCCATGACTTCCGTCAAAACATCCTCCAGGAAGTTGAAGGTCTCTTCGGTAGGACAGTAAATGTTTTCAAAGACGCCCCATTTAGTGGCCGGTTGTACCGGGCGTCCGTGGCAGCTCAACTCGGGGTAAGCGGCAATGGCGGCCTAGGCGTGCCCGGGCATTTCAATTTCGGGAATGATGGTAACAAATCGCTCACTGGCGTATTGTACAACTTCCCTTACCTCTTCCTGGGTATAGTACCCGCCATAGCGCTGACCATCAAAGGTTTGGGGTTGGTCGCTGTAGTGGCCCACCAGTGTCTCCGGCCGGTAAGCGGCTACTGATTGCAGTTTAGGGTACTGCTTAATTTCGATGCGCCAGCCCTGATCTTCGGTCAGATGCCAGTGGAAGCGATTCATCTTATAGTGTGCCAGCATATCGATGTACTGCTTGATAAAGGCCACCGGAAACATATGCCGACCCACATCGAGGTGCATACCCCGGTAGGCGAAGCGGGGCTCGTCCTTGATGTATCCGCAGGGAATATCGGCCAGGGCCTCCGCCGGGTTGCGGTAGTGGTCGACCAGTTGCAGCAGGGATTGTACCCCGTAGAATAGGCCCGCCGAGGTGGCTGATTTGATGAGTGCTCCCTTCTGGGTAATCAGCATTTCGTAATAAGACCCGGCGAATGACGGGTCGATCTCAAAGGCTATTTTTTTGACGGAAGCCCCGGATTGAAGTTGGAAACCATGGTGCTGCTGCAGGTAGTTTTGGAGATAATCGACCACGAACTGCACCGTGTCGCCTTCTGCTTTAGCGACCAGGCCGACCTCCGGCGTCAGTGCCAGGGAACCCATGCCCGGCGCTATAGACTGAGGAAGTGGAATGATAGGAAAATCAGCGGTGGTATTCGGCTCCGCCTCTTCGGAGGAGCAACCGAGCATGAGCAGAGAGAGTCCTGCACATAGCAGGAGGTGAATGTGATTTGTCTTCATAGCAGCAGATGGTTTGGCACAAAAGTGTGTGCGCACACATACCCCGAAAAGTAAGAAAAAATACGCCGAATGGGTCGAATGGCAGCAGATTATTTTATGGTGGTCGATCCTCTGGATCGACCTGGACCGTGCCCTAGATAAGGCTTCCGGGTCTACAGACTTATGTTTTGGTCTTTACTTCCGAGGGAGTATGAACTCAATATCACGTTGGGTACTTATTATATAATCCGCCAATGAATCCCCTGTCTCTTTGGCAAGTCTAACGAATGTATCTGCCTGGCTTCCTTTAATGATTAGCTCATTTGCATGAGTGAACCGGTATTGACTGTTTCCTGACCTATATGGGGCTTTAGGATTCGAATAGAAAAGAATGGAATCTTTTTCAATCTCATACTTGTAGGTGAACACCCCCACGTTTTCCAGGAAGTAGGTAATCGTAGAATCACCAAAAAGCAAGAAATAAGAATCTCCATCCGGAATTTTCTCATTCAATAGCCAATAGCCTTTAACAGAAGATTCAGGTTCGGACGATTTCGATCCACAACCTGACTGGGCAAGGAAGGTTATTATCAGGAAAAGAAATAGTAGTTGTTGCCGCACCTCCATTATTTAGGTTATTGTCAGCCGCGATCCAGTAGTGACGCGGGTCAATAATC
>JASBTH010000498.1 GCA_030148525.1 Saprospiraceae bacterium
ATGTATTTGTCGATGCCGTAGTGGGAAAGGTCGTCGATGATCTCCCGTTTCAGGTACATGATGTCGTTGTATACGCAATCATTCCATTCGCCGATCAACTCCAAAATGGCGTAACCGGCATCGTATTCCACGAAGAGGATCTTGGCGTACAGCGTACTGGAACCAAAGGAATCCCATTGGGGATGAATGAAATAATTGTAGACTTTATTATGGAATCGAAATTCGTCGTACACCCGTCCGTAGAAGGGCGATCGCTCGTCTGTCGCAGCGTCGTATTCAGCTTTCCAGCGCCAGTGTGGTTCTATATCGTGCATCCGCTAATCGTTCAAGTATGCTCCGTAAAAAAAGCAATATTCAGGTATGGATCAAGTATTTTAATGTGAGGTTGGGCACAGACTTATCTGTAAAGTGATGATAGTGACCTCCCGGTATAAAGTAGTAGGTATAGGGTATCGGGTTTAAAGCGTGTCCTACTACCTAATGCCCTCTACCAAATACAACGTGAGATGCTATGTTTAGCACTCAAGCAAACACCTTTGCATCAAGGCACGTAATTTGTCAGTGAATCAAAACACAGATGTGAATGGATAGTTTAATGATCAATTCAGGAACCCTAAAACACCCAGAATTACCATAATGATCAAGGTTGCGAGCATGATGATCAAGACGAACGACAGATAGCCAAGCGATATGCTCAAAAAGCTTATTGAGAAAGATTTGGTCCAGGTCAATCCTGTCAAATGGCGATATACAAAGCCAAAATAGACCACGAAGGTTACCATTCCGACCCACAAACTATAACTAGCCGAACCAGTGATGAGGAAAATGCTGATAAATGGAATACTGATCAACGACAATTGGCCCATACTAAAGAAGCCGGCCACCATGTGTTCAGCAAAATTAAAGGGTAAGCGGGAACGGGTAAACAGACGAAAATAAAAAGCCGTGAACGGCACCAGGAGAATGGGCAAAAAGTTTAGGAATGGCTGCATAAATCGCAAGGCCTGGCGTTGGTTCTCCAGAAACTCTTCGGCATCTTCTTCCGGAACGAAGGCTGCGCTGATTTCCGATTGCGTACCTTCGTAAACACCAAAGGTAATGTTGAGAACAACGGAAATTGTAGCCCACAGGATCGCATAGCGAAGTGGGTTCATGTAGGGGCGCGTACGACCAGATACATAGTCCTGAATGGTTTGTCCGGGTTGGGTAAATAAAACGACTACGGTATGCAAAAAACCGCGGTCGACGTTGGATATCGTTTCCCAGGCATCCATCACAACTGCCCGCACCGTTATGCGGTTACGGGCTTTCTGGCCACATAGGTGACAGTATTTTCCCCGGAGGTTTTCCCCGCAATTTTGGCATTGCCTCGCGGTATCGTCTGTAGAGAGGTTCATTGGTTTATGTATAATATCTGAAAGTACGAAACTCCTATGAAACGAATTGTTATTACCGGACCAGAATCATCCGGGAAAACGACGCTCACCCGCAATTTAGCCCGGCATTACGGGGGTAATTGGGTGGGGGAGTACGCCCGAACCTACCTGGAAAAGCTGAACCGCCCCTATATCGAAGAGGACCTCGAACGGATTGGGCGGGAACAGCTGCGGCAACAACGTGCTGCCGGTAATAGCAGCACCTTCCAATTCTGCGATACAGGATTGATTGTGCTTTATGTATGGTCGATGGTCTCCTACCAACGGGTCCAATCCTGGCTAACGGAAGCTCTGGAACGGGACAAGACTGATCTGTACTTGCTCACCACTCCGGATATGCCCTGGGAACCCGACCCCTTTCGCGAACACCCCGAACAACGCGATTGGCTTTTTGATCAGTACCGCGCTTACCTCGACCACCATCACGTTCCTTATCGCATCATCAGCGGACCATCCGAAGCAGAACGGTTGGGGAATGCTATTACCGAAATCAATCTTCTTTTTCCCGGTCATATTTGATAAAACAGCCGGAAGGTCATACTTTCGCACCACTTTCTCTAATTGGGGTGCCCGACTACCATTGGTAGCAGTACGGGCTGAGATCATACCCATTGAACCTGCCCGGGTAATGCCGGGAAGGGATTGAAGGATTTTCCTTCGATGGCGTATGGGACGAGTAGTCCCGATGACTACTCGTTCGGGTGAATTAGGACGCTGTTCAAACCCCATGAACGGTCGATTATTTCATCACAACGTTCAATGTCATGTATTTTTTAAAATTTTCTTCGCTTTTGCTGGCTTTGCTTGCCACCGCCGACCTACAGGCTCAGTGTACCCTGACCGGTACGGTCTTCGATGAGGAAGCCCGCCCGATGGCCGGAGCTAATGTCGTTTTGCTAGAACTACAAAGGGGTTCGGCCACGGATGCTGATGGTGCTTTTGTCATAGAGGATGTTCCGGCCGGTACCTACACCCTGAGTGTGAGTTACCTGGGATACACCGATTACCGGAAAACCATCACAATTCCGGAGGGCGTCACCAGCAAGCAGGTGGATATCCGCCTGAAACCTTCCGGGGTTGACCTGGGAGAAGTAACCGTCCAGGCCACCCGGGCCAACGAGCGCACACCTATGACGTTCGTGAATCTCGATAAGGAAGACCTGGAGGTCAACAACCTCGGCCAGGATGTACCTTATCTCCTGCGGTGGACCCCCTCGGCAGTGGTGACCTCCGATGCCGGTACCGGTGTTGGCTACACGGGCATCCGCATTCGTGGAACGGACCCTACCCGGATCAACGTCACCATCAACGGGATCCCGTACAACGATTCCGAATCCCACGGTACTTTCTGGGTCAATATGCCGGATTTTGCCTCCTCCACCGAGAACCTGCAGTTGCAGCGGGGGGTGGGGACCTC
>JASBTH010000508.1 GCA_030148525.1 Saprospiraceae bacterium
CTGTATCGGGTGGTTGGGTCTGGAATATGGTTCCTTTATGGAATAATCTGTGTCCAACCTTCGGTTAGAATAGAAAAATAGGCAATTATTTTTAACTCTGTTCTATCCTTCAAACAGAAGGTTTGACGTTGGCAAAGGAGTGTAGGCTTAGGTCATTTACTTATCGCGAGAAAAAAGATGGCCAAAAAGCACGCCACAACTGCCCACATGCTACCAACACGAATCAAGAACGGATCACTGGATTTGCAATGGAGGAACGGGACGTTTAGGCATTACAAGGTAATGTACTACGAGGGGCTTTAGGTGACGTTTGTGGTTCTTGCTGAATAGGGAGCCGTTCCATTGTTTTCAACCGTTATGATCGGTATAACGGCACGCTCGTCAACTTTTCACTTTACGTTTCTAAGTTTCTAACCCATATTCTGCCCCTAATGGGGCTTCTGCTGGGGTCCCGTTAGGGACCTGAATATGGCTAGAAATTAAAATTGGACAAAGAAAAACCGTGCCGTTCCGCGGGCGCCGCAGTCCGTACGGACGGAGGGGCTAGGTACGGAATATAAGAATGAATTTTCTCCGAAGAATAAACAATCATGACCCGCCGCGCTAGAATGCGGGGCTTGCTACTTCTTTGTGGTCTCACCCACGCTCACAGAAGACTTACACTCGCTGGTCAACTAATTCATCCGTTGTAAACAATATACTCTGGGCTATAATTGCCATCCCAGGCAAACACAAGGTACGGCCGACACTCCTCCGCTGTCGCTTCGTACTACGGCTACCCAGGCATTGCTTACGCCAACCTCAATTCGGTCGGAAGCACCGGCAACGATCGAGCGCGAAGCATTTAAATCAAGCGCTTCTTATTTAAGATATCAGCCGCCTCCCTAAACTACCCATGCCACTATTTAAGTTTTCACCAAATTTCTTAAATTAAGATCCTAATTATTTAAATCAATATGGAGAAGTTTAAAGCTGGCAACTACGTAAGTCAAGGGACCTTCAAAAGCTTTATTCCCGCAGAAATAAATCGAGTTTGGAGGCTGGATGACATGGAGATTATTGAACTTCTAAGTCAAGCTGATAGACAGCTTGGGAGATTAGACATGTATTCTGAGCATACTCCAAACATCGATTTGTTCATTTCAATGCACGTTATTAAGGAGGCGACACAATCGAGTAAGATAGAGGGAACCAAAACCAATATTGAAGAAGCCCTGAAGGACAGAGAGGAAATAGCCAAAGAACAACGGGACGATTGGGAAGAGGTCCAGAATTACATTAAGGCCCTTAATACGGCAATTAATTCTCTGGACGAACTACCCCTTTCATCTAGATTGATTAGAATGACCCACAAAGTTCTTCTGCAAGGAGTTCGAGGAAAACACAAGAATCCTGGTCAGTTTCGAACAAGTCAAAACTGGATTGGAGGAGCCTCACTTTCTGACGCTACATTTATTCCTCCTCCCCATTCTGAGGTGGCCAGACTAATGGGGGATCTGGAAAAGTTTATCCACAACAATGAAATTAGGTTGCCTCATTTACTAAAAATTGCTATCATCCACTATCAATTTGAGACTATCCATCCCTTCTTAGATGGTAACGGAAGAGTTGGACGTCTATTGATCACTCTCTATTTAGTCGAGAAAGGAATTCTTAAAAAACCCCTTCTCTATTTATCCGATTTCTTTGAACGGAACAGGGAATTATATTATCAGAATTTGATGAAGGTGCGTTCCGCTAACGATATTAAACAATGGTTCAAATTTTTTTTGGTAGGTATTATAGAAACCGCAAAAGGCAGCATTGAGACCTTCGATAACATAATGAAGCTTCAAAAAGAAGTCGACGAAAGAATTCAAAAATTAGGTGCCCGAACTAGTAACGCGAGAGCAGTTGTGAGTCGGCTTTATCAGCGACCGCTCACTAATGCTCAAAAAGTTTCAGACCTAACTGGACTTTCTTTACCCTCAGCTTACAAATTGGTAGAGGAACTAGAAAATATTGGGATTTTAAAAGAAATAACCGGAGCAAAAAGAGGAAAACAATATTGGTTCGACGCGTACATCGAGCTGTTCAAATAAGAAAAACGCATCCCAATCGAGTAGGCGGCCACCCTTTCCCGTTCCGCTTCCCTCAGTGCTCCCCTCTCACCCCCACCCCCAGTGAATGCGGGATATGCTAATGCTTCGTGGCCTCACCCACGCGCACAAGAGACTTCCTCTCGCTGGTCAACTAATTCATCCGTTGTAAACAATATACTCTGGGCTATATTTGCCATCCTTGGCACACACAAGGTGCAGCTGATAATACTCCGCAGCGCTCCGTAATCCGGCCAAGCCGACCCCTGGCAGCAAGCCTGTCATTCAGATAAAATACGGATACGTAATGGATAACAAGCTTAGATTCGACTTCCACACAACTCAAAAAATAATCAACAAGATTGGGTTCATTGATTCCTTTAAGGGAAAATGGTGATGGCAGATTTCTGTTTAGCCTTCCCCACCCCTAAGTCTATAACCACCCTATGGAAATAAACGATTTCCTTACCGAGCTACGAGCCTTTAGACTGACCCGGTATAAAACCATCAACTTTGGCATCGGTGCCACCGGGCTGCTGATCTATGAATGTGTGGGTCGGCCGTTGTACCGGCCCTACATTTACCGCAACCAACTGTATGATTTTCATATCGCGGATACGTTGGGAAATACCTTTGGCACCCTGACAACCATCTTCTTTTTGATTGCTCTGCTGTCAAATGAAACCACTAAGGGTAACTACCTCATCAAGCTCGGTACCTTGAGCGTGGTCCTTTTTGAACTGGCTCACCCACTTTTGGGGAAACCCATCGACGTTTGGGATATCCTGGCCACGATCATAACCGGCTTCCTTAGTTACCTGCTGTATAACAGTCTGTTTCGGGATACGGCACTTGATGCATCACCGCACAAGTCATAAGCAACCACCAACCGTTTGGCCGGATCTATTCTGGTCCATACCTTAACCAAGCGATCATTTCTCCAGGTGATTCGTTATAGAGTACTTTCGTTAAAACGGATGTGGGTTTTTGTACTTTTTCCTGCGTCAGAACCGGATCATTTCGGTACCAAAATACGGTTAAGATGGTTGCTATCACATTTTCTGTATTTTAATGCGAATAACCATGGAAATACAGAAGCGATGTTTGTTATGCGGAGAAGAGAACGACAGCCTGAATTACACCTGCTCCTGTAGTACCCAACCGTGGGCGAAAGAATATCGGACGCTGGAGGTCTGCCTTTCCCTGAACGCGTCGGAGCGCAAAAGCATCATCCAGTCGACCCTGAACTACCAATTTGATCATCCGCTCGGTATGCTGCAGTATGGCGGCCTCCCCCATCGTAAGCAGGCACCACCAGATCTGGACCCCGTGGGCATGACCGGTTTCCATCCGCTCCGCCATTTCGGAGAAACAGCGCCGGGCACCATATACGTCAAAAACGAAGGTGACAATCCCAGTGGCTGTTTTAAAGATCGCGAGACGCTTATGTGCCTCCTCCACATGCGGTCCCGCGACAGACACAAAGCCGTGATCTACAGCTCGGGGAATGCTGCGGCCTCGGCCGCTTTCTTTGCTCGTCAGGCAGGCTTTTCCCTCGTTACCTTTGTAGCCGGTGATACCTACCATGAAAAAATCGACTATATCCAAAAACAAGGTTCCGATGTGATCGTCATGGGCGACGAATCCACCAACTTTGAGGAAGGATACCGCACCTTTGCCAAGCTCAACGCCCGTGGCCTTTTTGCCCGACAGGGCTACGACAACTGGTCGGTCCGCAACCCCTTCCGAATCCATGGTGATAAAGCGACCGCCCTGGAGATCGTACTGCAACTTGGCCGGCAAAAGCCGGAGGTTCCCGATTACGTCATCGTTCCCACGGCAAATGGCTGTAACCTGGCCGGTATCTGGAAAGGGTTCAAAGAACTGAACGACCTGGGGCTGATCGACCGCTTACCGCGCATGGTGGCCGCCGGGGTCCGTCACGCCAATCCCGTGGCAAAAGCCGTCAGCCGCCGGCAGGTCGATGTCCCCCAGCAGTGCGATCTTTCCCCCCTCGATGAGGACGACCACATCATCGGTAGTACGATCATTGCGGAGGAAGGCTACGATTCCATACAGGCCGCCAAAGCCGTACTGGAATCCGATGGTTTCGCCGTAGGCATCACCAGGCAAGAGGTCGCCAAAACCCTGATCCATTTTCTGGAAAAAGAAAGCGACCTGGCTCTCCGCGAATCCATCCTACCGGAGCCCGCCTCCCTGATCGCCCTGACGGCCGCCCGAAAAGTGCAGGAGCGCAAAACCAGCCAGGAGGACCATCGCATCGTGTCAATCATTACCGGTCATGGGCTTAAAGCCAAAAGTCCCCTGGACGAATTGCTGAACAATCGGCCCGAACTGCGCAAGCGCACAGAACGGCTCATTCAGAAAAAGAAGCAGAAGACCAATGCTACCTCGATGGAGAAAGGACACTGCTTCCACGTCAACGCCAGTGTGCGTACCATCCGTCCCTTATTCAACCACCTAAATCCGAACCCTCCGAAATGAATCGCCCCCAACAATTCAGCGAAACGGCCCGCTTGCACAAGGTCATTATCGGCCGGTGGGAAGGCTACCGCCGGGTGGAAGCCTACGTAGAACGGGTCAATATGGACCAGCAAAACAAGCTGCCTACCGCAGCTGAACTGCAACCCGAATTCGAAGCATTCCGGGCGGCCCTCGAAGCGGAAGGCGTCACCGTTTTGCAACCGGATTACATCGGAAAATTTGTCTACGATCAGCTAACGCCCCGCGATATTGCCGTGACGATCGGTCATCAGGTCGTGCTGTGTAATATGATCAAAAAAAGCCGGCGCTACGAAGTAGCCGGCATCTTCCCCCACCTGCTGGCCCTGGAGGGTGAGGAACCCAATATCCTGATCCCGCCCCGTCACGATATGCTGTTGGAAGGAGGCGATATCCTGATCGACAAGGGGTACGTGTTTGTCGGTCTGTCGCAACGCACCAACCAGGCCGGCTTTGACTACCTGCACGAGACCTTTGGCCATCAATTCGAATTGGTACCCATGCACTGCAAAAGCCTGGAGGAGGGCGAAAATGTGCTGCACCTGGACTGCACCTTCAACCCGGTAGGTAAGCAGCATGCGTTGATCTACCCGCCGGGCTTACGCAGTATACCCGAGGTGATCCGGGACAGGTACGAATGGATCGAAGTAACGGCGGAGGAACAGGCCGCCCTGGCCACCAATGTCCTTTCCGTGGATGAAAAAACCGTAATCAGCCGTGCCCACCCGGCTTGCCGCCGCGTCAACAGCCTGATGCGGTCGATCGGTCTGCGCGTGATTGAAGTCCCCTTCGACGGTGCTCCGTCGACCGGCGGATCATTCCGGTGTTGCTCGCTGCCGTTGGTACGGAGGTAGGCTTCGAAGTCTTTTACGTTCGCAAAAGATGAGACTACCGGTGGGGTGACCATTCTTTTGTTTGGTGATCTTGGTCGATAATCAATGGTTCAAGAGCCGGGATTTTAAACTTATCTTGTACGCTCACCATATCTTTGAAGCGGAACGCTTTCCCAACAAGAGATTTGGAGTTTCAAAGGAGTTTCGGCCTGCAACCTCTACAGGGGAAATTCGTATTGTAAGCAAAGAACAGCACTAGCCCCAAGAAATTGTTTTTGTTGAAAGCCCCCTTTACTGACCTACTCCAGACTTATCCCTTGCATGAAGAAGAAAGAACATAAAAATTTTATACTTGACCAGTCCAGAGACCCTATTTGGGTAGTTGATAAAAA
Source organism: Saprospiraceae bacterium (assembly GCA_030148525.1). GTDB lineage: Bacteria > Bacteroidota > Bacteroidia > Chitinophagales > Saprospiraceae > DT-110. The sequence continues at coordinate 5,827 of JASBTH010000508.1, forward strand.
CCTTGACTTAGTTTACTTCAATAACGCTTACCTCAGCCTGACGACAGAGCAGGAAAAAACAGGAATAACGAAACAAATCGCCCCCTTTACCTTGGTTGAGTGTTCCGGAGAAGTAGATATTGAAAAATGGGAAACATATTACCAGCGGGCATTCTCAGGCGAGCATTTTGAAGTTGACGAATACTTTCACAACCAGCAGACTAAAGAGGTACAGTATGGTCGTATTTCCATATCTCCTATTCGCAACGAGGATGAGGAAATCGTTTCTGTTGCATGTCGTTTAGTGGATATAAGTTTATTGGGAGAACGAAAAGGATTACCCGGTCGGTTAATGGACTTATCACTCGATATTTTATGTGCGATTAACCAACAGGGGAAAATTATATATATCAATGAATCAGTAAAATCACATTGGGGTTATACCGCCGAAGAGTTGACAGGTACACTTTACACCTCTTTGGTTATTGACGAAGACTTAGCAAAGACTACTCGTGTCATTGAATCTATAATCCATGATGAAGAAATAGTTCACTTTTCTAACAGGCATAGAAAAAAAGATGGAGAAACAGTAAACAATACTTTGTCTGTACGCTGGGATAATGATTCTAAACTGATTCATTGTGTAGTCAGAAGGGATAAGGGAAAAATAGAGTCAAAGCAACTGTTATATCAAAATGAGGAGCGTTTCAAGGCTTTGGTTCAGGAGGGAGCTGACCTGATTGCCATTTTAGACCCGGATGGGAACTACAGCTATGTGAGTCCTACCAGTACTTCGGTCTTAGGGATCGCCCCTTCTTTTTTCTTGGGGAAAAATGCCTTCGACTTTATTCACCCGGACGATGCTGAAAAAACCTTAAAATTTCTACAGCGAATAACTGATGAGGATACGGTTCAGGTGGAGCCATTCAGGTTTAAAAACCGAGAAGGGAAATGGCGTTGGGTAGAAACTGTTTTGACTAATATGCTCGATAATCCTGCCGTAAATGGTATTGTTGCCAATTCCCGGGACATCACGGAGCAAATTGAAGAAGCCCACCGCCTGAAACTTTTTGAAAAGGTAATCAACAGCACCTCTGATGCTATTATCATTACCGATGCAGAACCCCTGGACGAACCCGGCCCTATTATTAAATATGTAAATGAGGCCTTCACTACCATGACGGGGTACACACCTGAAGAGGTAATTGGTAAAAGCCCCAGAATCCTTCAAGGCCCCAACTCCAACCAAAAAGAGTTAAGACATTTGGGGAGGAGACTAAGGCAGTGGAAACCATCCGAGATTACCGTATTGAATTACACCAAGAAGGGAGAGCCTTTTTGGGTGAATTTTGTCGTCAGCCCAGTGGCCGATGAAAACGGCTGGTTTACCCATTGGATTTCTATTCAACGCGATGTAACCGATCAAAAAAACAAGGAGCTCGAGAAAGAACTATTTGCAAAGATTAGCATCTGTTTTCGTGAGGGTGAACTGACTCAATCCACCAGTGAACTTTGTAAGGTCATTAGAAAATTCGGGCAGTTTGATTTAGTTGAATTTTGGTGCCCAAATTCAGAGAAATCCCACATGTCACGCGTTGCGTATGATTCAAGTTTAACAGCCTTCGATAAAGACCATCACTCCCTTTCCAAATTACGAATTGGCGAAGGACTCCCGGGAAAGGTATGGGAGCTTAATCAACAATTACTGTGGGACCAAGATTCGATATCAAAGTTTTTTGTCCGAAAAACCAAGGCTCAAAACACAGGCTTAAAGCAAATACTGGGCATCCCCTTAATCCACAATAATCAAGTGAATGGGGCCCTGGTGGTAGGAACTACAAAAAATACCGAAGGATTAAACCACTTTAAAGAACTAATCAAAAAGCTCCAGAGGTTTATCGGTTCTGAGATCAATCGAAAGAGACTAGAAGATGATCTGAACCGTTTATATAAAGCTATTCCGGAAATTTTGTGCATAATCAACTTTGATGGCCGGTTTCTAGAAATGAATCCTGCCGGATGCACTCTGTTGGGTATTCCAGAAAGCGACGTACAACTATACTCCTTTGAAGATATCATCCCGCCCCAGGATAGAGAAGTGCAAAACAATCCAATTGATAAGATAAAAGCCGGATCTAATACTATTCAATTTGAAAATAGGTATATCACAAAAGATGGTAAAGTCATCTGGCTAAGTTGGAATTGCAATTCATCCATTGAGGATGGACTGATTTATGCCGCAGCAAAGAACATCAGTGAGGAAAAACGGTTGCGATCTCTAATTAACCAAGCAGATAACCTAGCCCAAATTGGCCAATGGGAAGTAAATCTTGAGAAAGGCACTGTATTCTGGTCTGAAATGGTACATGAGCTACACGAAACAGACCCCAGGAGTTTTGTTCCTAACTTAGAAACAGCGATAGATTTCTACAGAAGTGATTTTCGTCCAATAGTTACTAATGCGATCAACAAAGCTATATCAGATGGTACGACTGTTGACCTTGAGGCTATTATTGTTACAAAAAACCTGAAGGAACGCTGGGTGAGGTCCATTGGTAAGGTGGAAAAGGTGGATGGCGTGGCGAAACGCTTTTTTGGAAGTTTTCAGGATATACACCAACAAAAGATAACTGAATTACGGCTTCAGGCGATAGCAGATGACCTTCCGGGAGTTACGTTCCAGTACTACCTTTACCCCGATGGAACAGATAGATTACTTACAGTATCTCAAGGATCTAAACGCATTTGGGGGCTTTCACCCCATCAGTGTAAAGAGAACATAAATTTGGTTTGGGATCAAATCAAAAAGGGAGGAGATTTCGAACAAGTTGTACAAGATATTTCCCATTCCATAAAGACAAAAACAAAATGGCATAGCAAATGGAGAAACATCCTTCCGGATGGTAAAGTCAGGTGGCATGAGGGTTTTGGTACGCCCTATTTTCAACAGGACGGAACGGTTGTCTACAATTCTATGGTCTTCGATTATACCGATGAGAAGCAAGCGATCGACCTGTATGCTGAAGCATCTGAAATGGCAAAAATCGGAAATTGGGAACTGAACTTTGCCACTCAAGACGATACAGATAACATGTACTGGTCCCCCATGTTAAAACGTATATTAGAAGTTGACGATCATTATAATCCATCACTCACAGGGGGGTTCGAATTTTATCTTGGTGAAAGCAAAGACCAAATTCAAAATGCAGTTGACCGTTTGGTCAAAACAGGTACTCCCTTTGATTTGGAACTCCTGGTGAAAACAGCAAAAGGTAAAAGAAAATGGATTCGATGCATCGGTGAAGGGGAGTTTTTAGATGACTGTTGCACTCGCATCTTTGGTAGTTTTCAGGATATACACGACCGCAAAACAATAGAGATACAACTCAAAACCTTAACGGACAACCTGCCCGGGGTTATTTTCCAATACCTGCTGCATCCTGATGGAAAAGACCAAATACTCTATATAAGCGAAGGAAGCTTTAAAGTTTGGGGGCTATCCCCTGAGGTATGTATCCAATCTCCAGAAAAAATTTGGCAACAAATCGAAGCAGGCGGAAACAAAGAAGAAGTGGTGAAAAGCATCCGGGAATCGGCTAAACACCTTACACCGTGGTATGCTCAATGGAGAAACATCTCCATAAATGGTGACGAAAAGTGGTTTGAAGGAAGAGGCTTACCTCAACAGTTAGCGGATGGAACCACTTTATGGAATTCTCTTATTATTGACATTACTGAGAAAAAGAAATTTGAAACCAAGTATCAACAGGCAGATGCCGATAGGGCTGTCATCCTTGAAAGTATCTCTGATGCATTCTATGCCGTGGATGCCAATTGGAACTTTACCTATTTTAACAAAGAAGCTGAATTCCTCTTGAAGAAAAAGTCTGAAGAGGTGCTCGGAAAAAATATTTGGGAAGTTTTTTCGCCAGCCAAAGGCACAAAACTGGAAACTATTTACAAAAAGGTTTCTTCATCAGGAAGATCCAAAAACTTCGAATATCATTACCCCGGCGATGGAAGTTGGTATGATATCACTGTCTATCCATTTAATGGAGGCGTTTCCTCCTACTTTAAAAACATTGATGAACGCAGAAAAGCAGCACAGGAACTCGAAAAGGCATATAAAGAAAAAAGTGATATCCTGGAAAGTATCAGTGACGCCTTTTTCGCGGTAAATAGCGACTGGACTGTTTCCTATTGGAACAATCAGGCCGAAAACATCTTAGGTAAATCGAAACATGAAATCGTAGGTAAGAACCTTTGGGACGTTTTTCCGGATTCTATCGATTCGGTTTTTCACAAAAATTACCTCAAGGCAATGGAGACCGGAGAAACCATCAACTTTGAGGAATATTATCTGCCCCTCGATATATGGATTGCGGTTACTGTTTACCCCTCCGAAAACGGTTTATCTATCTACTATAAAGATATTACATTAAAGAAAACAGCAGATATACGTTTGTTAGAAGCCAACGAACGCTTCTCATTAGTTACCAAAGCTACTAATGATACTATATGGGATTGGGATATCAAAAATGGTGTTTTCCACCGGTCTGATAACATTAAAAAACTATTCGGTAAAAGAACACCAACCAAACTACACAAAAATCAGTTTTGGCGAGACAATTTTCACCCGAAAGATATAGCTAAAATTCAAGATAGTGTGAAAAAAGCCCTTGAAGACCCTC
>JASBTH010000512.1 GCA_030148525.1 Saprospiraceae bacterium
GTATGAACGCCGGGCCACTTTCGGCCCAAGTAAAACCCATCCCCCAACCCCCTTCCCTTCGAAAAAGGGAAGGGGGCGTTCAACCGAGATATATGGAGTATGTAAACTCACTCGTATCTCCGCAAGGATGATTCTCCCTCCCTTTGCAAAGGGAGGGAGTTAGTGGGTGGGTTTTGTCAAAGAATTTTTGACTCCTGATTTCATTCAATCCGGAGATCAATAATTAAAATAGTGCGCCAGTGCCAGTTGTACCGCCGCAAATGACCGAAGCCTGACTTTGACTGACCGAAAAAGGCCCTACATTGACCGAATGAAATCCCGATAAAACCGTATTTTCGAAATACACGCACCAAACACGTGCGTAACCTACTATGACCCAGCCAGCTCCTTCTATCCTGATCGTGGAGGATGAAATGATCATCGCCGCGAAAATATCCATGTACCTGACCGACCTGGGGTACGAAGTAGCCGGCATTCTGCCGCGGGCCGAAGATGTGCTGTCGCACCTGGAAGATAGCCGCCCCGACATCGTTTTGCTGGACATTCAACTGAAGGGTAGCATGACGGGCATCGACCTGGCTCACCAGCTCCGCAATGACCACCAGCTACCCGTCGTCTTCCTGACCGCCAACTCCGATGATGCTACTTTTGCGGAAGCAAAAAAAGCCCGGCCCTACGCTTTCCTCACTAAACCTTTTGATCGCCAGGAACTGGCCCGGGCCCTGGAACTGACCGTCAACCTGATCGATCAACAAGGTTATGCCGGCCAGTCGGAGCCCACCGTGCTCACCGATCGTATTTTCGTTTTTTCCGGAGAACGCCGGGTAAAGGTGATGCTGGCCGACGTGCTTTACCTGCAAGCCGAACGCAATTACTGCCGCATTCATACCGACGGTAAGGATTACCTGCTGTCCATGCCGATGAAAACCCTGGAGGGTAAGCTTCCGCAAAAAGTCTTTCAGCGCATCCACCGCTCCTACATCGTTAACTTGCAGCAGGTAGATGAAGTGGATGATTCGTCGGTACAGATCGGGGAGCACACCTTACCTATGAGTGCCTCCCACCGCGCTGCCTTTATGGAACGCATTCAATCTATTTGACATGAAAATGCCCATTTGTTTATTGCTCCTCCTGCTCGGAGGGTTCATGTATGGACAAACCGATACTCTTACTCTGCAACATATGCCTTTTGACAGCCTGCTGGAAAAAGGTAAACAGCAACTGAGGGAAGCAGCCACGGATCCCGCCTATCCGGAAGTACTGCAAATTGCGCGCTACGCCCTATCCCTGGCCGGGGAGGCCGACAACCCCATTCAGATGGGCGACGCGTATACGCTACTTGCCAACTGGCACTATTTCAGTATAACTTCCAACAATCCCGATTCAGTCTATCAATACAGCCTGAAAGCACTGGAGCAATACCGTCAGACGGATTCCCTGAGTTTGATAGCCAGGGGCAGCAAACGCGTGGGGTCGGACCTGGCCGGCATGGGACGCTTTCGCGAAGCAGAGTCTTACCTCTTCGATGCTGCCCGTATATACGAATCCCTCGATGACCAGAAAGCCCTGGCCAGCACCTACGCCAGCCTAAACTACTTATACCGGGAGTCCCGGAACTGGTCGGAAGCCGTTCGTTACGGCGAACGCTCCCTGGCCATCATCGAAGCCATTCATCAGGATGAACGCGAACTGATCCAACCGTTACTCGGCCTGATCTTCACCTACCCGGAGGTCGGAAAGGCCGAAATGGGTCTGGAAAAGGCTGAGCAAGTGGTACAGATCGTCGGCAGTGAATACGACTGGGCCGATAATGTACATATGGCCAATGTACGCTCCTGGCGGGGCGAAGCCCACGTGACCGTAGGAAATTACGAAAAGGCACTGGCAGATTTTATCTACAGCTGGGAAGTCATTCAAACCATGGTTCCGGAGCCATCGGATGCGGATGGCTGGCGGGGCAACATCGGAAATGTCTTACGGCTACAGGGCAAGTACGCCGAAGCCATCCCCCACATCAAAGCCAACCTCCGGCACCATCTGGAAAAGAATATCGACGATTGGAAATTAATCGAAGACAACCAATTCTGGCTGGCCGAATGCTATCGCGAAACCGGACCAGCCGACTCGGCTTACTACTATTTGGCGCAAGCCCAACAAAGCCAGGAAAAAAGACTGACCGAGGAACTGGCCGCCGTGCAAAACGAATTGCGCATCAAGTACGATAGCGATCAGAAAGAGGCCACCCTCAGCAGTCAGCAAGCAACCATCCTGCAGCAACGGCGCTCCCAGCTACTAGTCCTGGGCATCGTGGCATTATTAGTAGCCTTGCTCGCTGTCATCTTGTATAATGCCCGCCGTAATCGACAGAAAAACCGTCGCCTGGAAGTACTCAACAAAGAGCTGACACACACCAATCACCAGCTCGATCAACGCAACGCCCAGAACGAGGTACTGGTCAAGGAGATTCACCACCGCGTGAAGAACAACCTGGAGATCATCTCCAGCCTGCTCGAGCTGCAATCCCGCCAGACACAGGATGAAACGGCCCAACTCGCCATGCTGGAAAGCCAGGCCCGCGTAAAGTCCATGGGGCTGCTGCACCAGAAATTGTTTCAGAATCAGGAGCAGGTCAGCATCGAAATGCGTGACTACTTCCAAAAACTCAGTAACAACCTCCTCCAAACCTTCAATGTCAGGGAGCAGGTCGACGTACAGATCGACATGGATCCCATTGAACTGGACATGGACACCGCCATCCCCATCGGCCTCATGGTCAATGAGCTCATCACCAACTCCCTCAAATACGCCTTCCCCGATCGCCGCAACGGGCGCATTGAACTACGCCTGCAACCAGAGGATTCCGAGTACCTGGAATTGACCGTTGCCGACAACGGCGTCGGCAAGGAACCAGTCACTGCCCCCAAAGGAACGGGCTTTGGGTCCCAGCTCATCCAGCTCCTGACCCAGCAACTCCAGGGCGTGATGCAGGAATCGCACGGGGTCGGAACCAGCGTCACCTTCCGGCTGAAGCGGGTGTTGCATCCGGCGTGAGTGGTGCGCGATCCTCTAGCGCCGCGGATCAATAATCATTAAAGGCGATCGGTCCTTTGGAGGGCGAACACATTGCGTACCTATACCGCTTCCGAAGTGGTTTGGATTCCCAAACCACTTCGGAAGCGGTATAACGGCACGCTCGTCAACCTTTCCATTTACGTTTCTACCCATATTCAGCACCTAAAGGTGCTTCTGCAGGGGGTCCCGTTAGGGACCAGATATGGGTAGAAATTATAATCTGACAAGAAAAAACCGTGCCGTTAGGTACGGAATATAAGATTTCGTTTTCTTCGAAAGAGATAATCTTGACCCGCGGCGCTACTGGATCGCGCTGAGTTTCTTGTTTTCAGCTCCTTTGTCTTCTTGCTATGCTCTAATCTGCGTCGAGCATCGGGCATCGAGCGTCGCCCTTCTTCGGCGGGCGGGGAGACGGAAGGGACTGTAAGAGCGCGGAGACTGGAGGGATTGGCTTTGCTCTTGGTTTCCTGGCTTTGAAGTATAATCTTCTTGCATTGCCCTAAATTGCGTCGGGCATCAGGCACCTAAGGACCAAAGAAGGTAACCTTGAACCTTATATCCCCTTCAACCATGTCCGGACCGCTTTGCGACCTTTCGCATCCGTAAACTCCACGAAATACAACTGCTGCTCCAGGGCTTCTACCTGTAAGCGGGCCGGAGAATTCCGGATCCATCCCTGGTGGTGTACACGCCCCAAAGCATCCAGCACGCGTACACGCAAGGCGGCAGGATGATCATGCCGGACGTTCAGCTCGGCATTACCCGGATTGGGAAACAAGGCAATGTCTGCCCGTAGGGTCTTCGCTTCATGGGTGTCGGTTGAAATATTCAACTCAGGGTCGACCTCTATCACTCCTCCGGTCGTCATCCCCTCCGAAATAGCATACAATTGCCCGGGCTCCAGATCGTAGAGTCGGTCCTGATGCCCCGTAGGCCAGGTAATAATCAGGGAGTCGACGCGGTTGTATGTACCCAGGCCAATGATCTCCGTCTCCGAATTTTGGGCCATAAACCCAATCCCACAGTGGGTGAACCGCTGTTGATACTGGCCCTGGGTGTAGGCTTCGATGCGAGCCCCTATAGCATCGCGATTACTCAGTACCCCCCGAAGCTTCACCTTTATCCAGTTGTTACCTGAGGGAGATTCATTCATCCAGACCTGGTGTTGGTAGGGTGGATTGTTGATCACAACAATATCCGGAAAACCGTTTTGATCCAGATCACCGATCGCATTGCAAAAACTGCGGGTCGTATCTCCTTCCATACCGGCATCCTCGGGTACCGAAAAAGTCCCGTCGCCATTATTGTGGTACAGTTCGGCTGAGACGGCATCGCTGCCATCTACCGATCCGCTTACGTACAGGTCGAGGTAACCGTCGTTGTCGGCATCCAGGAAGTTGGCCCCCCAGCTGTTTTCATAAAAGCCAGTACCGGATGCCCCCCCAACCTCCTCGAAGACGGGGTAGCGGGTATTACCCACCGGACCGGGATTGCGCAGCAGCGCATTACCGATCGGGGTGTTCGTGATGTACACATCCTGCCAGCCGTTATTATCGTAATCCCCGACCGCCACGCACATGGCATTCATGCGCTGGTCGGCATTGGAGGCTTCGCTGACATCCCAAAAAGTACCATTGCCATTGTTGAGCAGTAAGGTGTTGAAGGTAAGTTTATCCGCTGCAGTATAAATGTCGGGCCATTTATCGTTATTGACATCCATGAATGCGGAACAAAAAGGGATTTTGCCGGGGTCCAGCGTTCCTGAGGAAACAGTTACATCAGTAAATGTCCCATCCCCGTTATTACGGAATAAGTGATTGCGACTCTGGGCGATAAAAAAATTATGGTCGATGGTGTAAAAATCCAACCACCCATCGCGATTGTAATCGGCCCAACAGGTGCCATAGGAGAAAAAGGCCTCCATGGGTAATCCTGCCTCCCCGGTCACATCTACCAACTTCAGATCACCCTGGTTTTGATAAAGCCGACTGATACCCTCGAAGGTGGAAACATGCAGATCTTTGTCCCCATCGTTATCGTAATCCACCCACAACACTTGTTTGGCTTCCCCCTGGTGGTCCACGAGATCGGGCATTCGCACAAATCCATTACCCGTGTTTCGGAAAAAGGCAATGGGCTTTCCGGGTTGGGTTCCGATAGTCACATCATCCAAGCCATCACCGTCGAAATCGACCATACTGATACCGTTGCCAATGCTGGCCTCCGTTTTGACTTCATCAATACCCAGGGTATCGGCCGATTCAGTAAAATACAATTGTCCGTACACCATCTGCGACAGCAGAAGAGTACTCACTACTCCGAACATTTTTTTCATACTAATCCTATGTGTTTACCTTATTGTTTTCGTATTCATCCTGTAAAGGGGCTCCGGTGCACCGCTACCTGGGGTTAAATACTGCCAGTTGCATACTTGTTTTTGAGAAACGAAAGCTCCGGCACGAAAGGCGGAAAATAATCATGAACCGGCGACGAGAATCACTAGTCGGGGAATAGGCTACCCTAAACTTACAGAATAGTACGAATACAAAGGAGCTTCCCGGCGGAAAAGCAAGGGCTATACCTTTTCTTTATCTGCCGGTTTTACAATTGCAAAAAACCGGCACCCCCTCAGTTATCTGATCCCTGTTTTCCGATCTACTAATGGGAGTTCTGCAGATATTCAAACCGATGTATAAAGGGCTTTTGTAGTCCCTCTATCCACTCGGCCGGAAAAAGGGTGTCATCAATATCAAAGGAATATCCGTGTCCATTTTGCAAGAGGGTCACGGTATTCATGATCAGGTTAGCCTCGGCTTGTGATTCGGCCTGGCGCAGTACATCCAGGATACCTGGTTCCGGATCTATTTGCCCGGTCAGTCCCAGAAATTCCAATGCCCGGGTCCGTACCAAATTCTCCGGATCATCCTTGGCCAGTTGTTTTGCCTTTCGGAAAAAGACAGACGCCTCCTCCCCGAAAGCACTGCATACGATCAATCCCCAGTAGCGCTTCCATGGATTCGGATCGTTCAAAGCACGCCTGATTCCTTTTTTTGCGGAAGCAAAAGGAAGCAACTCCAGATCGGCAATGGTCTGCAGCTCCGTCAGTAGTTCCTGATGTTCGTTCCCAAAGGCAACCGGGTTATCAAGGCCCGCCTCCAACAAATACGGCTCGGGAAAAAAGCTTAAATCGTTGACCTCCGCCAGCTTCGCCCGGTACGTTTCCCGCATAGCATGCAGGGTACCGCGGTAAGCCGGATCATCAGACAAATTGTCGACCTCGTATGGGTCTGTTGTAATATCGAACAACTGTTCCGCCGCTCGTGGCCGAAAGAATTGGGTTTGCTGCTCATTGAGTTCTCCGGCACGGTAGAGGCTGTCCCACTCCTGGTACAGCAGCATCCGGTAACGGTAGAAGTTGTAGAGGCCATCGTAGTTAAAGGGCTGATAGTTGCGAATGTATTTGAAGCGCCCCATCCGCAGACTGCGAACGAGATCAACTTTCTCATCGAAGCGGTCAGCGTATCCGAAGGTAGTGTTGCGGTGCTGTAGATCTTCCCGGGTCAGGCTTTCGCCAAAAAAGGCCCGGCCGTCCATCTGCACGGGCACCTCAATCCCGGCCATTGCGAGAACAGTCGGCCCGAAATCGACAAAACTGACAAAAGGCTCCGCTCGTGATCCCGGAGGATAGGGCGACAAATGAGCCCACTTTTCCGGGACATAAACTACCAGAGGTACGTGCAGACCACTCTCGTAGACATAGCCTTTGCTGCGGGGTAACACACCTCCGTGATCCCCGAAAAAAAAGATGATGGTATCGTCCATCAAGCCATCCTCTTCCAGTTGATCGAGCAAGACTCCGATTTGTTGATCCACCTCCCGGTGCAGATCCAGGTATTTCGCGTAGGTGTACCGGCTTACCTCCGTATCGGGATGGTAGGGGAAAGGGGTGATGGTTGCCGGATCAGTTTCGGTAGGTTGCTCCTCCATCTGTTTACGGCTGAAATGCAGCTTCCCCTCGTGGGTAAGGCCGAAATTCTGTACGTGGAAGAAGGGTACCCCCGGAGGCCGATTGCGATAGCTCGCCCGGCGCGACGAGGCATCCCATACGCCATCCGACTTGATCAGATTGTAATCCTCTTTATTGTTATTGGTCGTGTAATAGCCCGCCTGCCGTAGGTAATAGGGAAACATCTGCATCCCTTCCGGCATGGGTGCCTGATCAACTCCCCGGTGGTATTGAGCCCCTGTCCTGGGTGCGTAGCAACCCGAAATAAGCGTACTGCGAGCCACCGAGCAAACCGGCGCATTGGAAAAAGCATGCTCAAAGGTCACCCCCCGTTGAGCCAATCGCTCGATATTCGGCATGGCCGCTCCCGTCTCCCGGTAGAGCCTCAGGTAATCGATGGAGTTATCCTCCGTAGTGATCCAAACGATATTAGGGCGCTCAGACTCAAAAAAAGATTGGTTGTGCTCGGGCATTCCTGCCAGGGCAACAACCAACCATATATAAACAAGATAAAATAAGGACATATTGGTTCTTTTCGGGATCAGCCTCCTCCCGCCTGACGGGGAACAGTAGTCCGCAATGGCTTGATGATAAATCCGTAGGAATAGCTACCCGGCTTGATCATGTACTCTTCGTGTGGCGTAGCTCCCCAACTGTTATCACCGCCTACCCCCATTTGCATAAAATCGATATTGAGATTGACGAGTGGACGCACGGGCACATCGTAGGTGTGGCGTTGCAGCTTCTGATTTCCCGCATCAAAATCACTATTCAACTGATGGTGGGCACTAAAACTCAGCAGGTTCTCCGCTGCCGCGAAAGCGATCCCGTGCCCATGCTTATTCTTTAAGATCACCTCCCGGACATCCGTTCGGTAGCCGTTCTCCTGGGGCCGGATATAGGGATACAACAGCTCGGAAACAGCCGACTGGTAGCGTCCGACCAGAGCCCCGGTTTTGCGGTCCTGGTAATTTTCGTGGGGGCCGCGCCCGTACCATTCCACCTGATCGTAGGCTGGCTTGAGCACCAGGTTATTCCCAAGGCGGGGAATACGAGGCATAGTATCGGGGATGCCGGTCAGATCATTTTTCACCTGGATACTCCCCTCGCAATTCAGGGTGTAGCAAACAGAAATCGCTCCATTCACCCCCTCGAGAGCGTACGTCGCTCGCACCCGGACCAAACCATTCGCAATTG
>JASBTH010000516.1 GCA_030148525.1 Saprospiraceae bacterium
GGGCTACCTGTGATTTTGATTCGGAGACCTACCGCATCACATTCGATCTGATCGGTACGGGACCCTTCCGGGTGGTTGGGCTGAATGGAAGCATTTCCGCCGGTCGTTTTACCAGTGATCCCCGGACGGCACAGGGCATACAGCGTTGGACCGTAGTAGATGCCCGCGGTTGTAGCCGGGACGTGGAGCTGGTTGGTCCCGATTGTAACCGGGATGGAAATTGCCCGGTAGTAGCCTCCGGTCTTTTGGCGATAAAAACCGATGGTTGTGCGGCCGATACCGTTCGGGTACAGCTTTCCGAACAGGAGGATCTGCCCGAAGGCTTTGGCCAGGAGGTGGTTTTTCACACTGGTTCAGAGAATGAACTAGGCACCATTTTGCGTCGTAGCTCTGATACCACAATCGTATTCGGTCCTCCTATGAGCCTGGGTGAGAATTATCACCTGGCGGTCATTGCCGGACCACTGGTGGATGGTCAGGTTGATATTACCGCCCCCTGTCTGAGTATTTCTCTGGGGCCTAATCTTTCGTTTCGCAATGGTCCGGCTACCCCGGCCTTTATCCAGGGGCAGGATACCCTTTGCGTGGGTGAAGAACTATTGCTCTTTACCGAGGAGATGGCCGGTGCTCAGTATATTTGGCATCTGCCTTCCGGCAAAAGAGATACGACCAGTGATCGCCTGCTGCGCATTCCCAACGTACAATTGGAGGATGTCGGTCCGTATTACGTGCAGGCCTTCAACGGAGATTGCGCTTCGGCCCGGTTTGGTCCGCAATACTTCAGTATTCTGCCTTTCCCCACCGTGGATGCAGGAATAGACCGGGCTGAATGTTCCCGCGATGGCATTGTTTTACAGGCCTCGGATCCCAGCCCCCTGGTCGGTCGCTGGGAAGCACTGAATACCAATAACTTTATTGTATTTCCTGATAGTGCTACCACCCAGGTAGATAATCTGAGTCCCGGAGCGAACACTTTTGTTTGGTCGGTGGCTAACGATCAGTGCGCTGTTTCTGATACCCTTACTATTTCCTACGCCACCATTCCCATACTGGTCGACGATACCTGGCGACTGAACGAAACGTCGAGCCGGATCACTTTTGATGCCTTTCGCAATGACCAGGTGGAAGGGTTACCGCTGACTAGTGAAACGGTGTCGGTAGTGGAACAACCCGAAGCGGGTATCATCAATTTCTTCGACCAGGAAGATGTGTTTGAGTTCACCTACGAACTGAGTGGATTGTCCGAAGTACTGTTTGAATACGCTGTTTGCAATGACGCTTGTAGTGTCTGTGATACGGCTTCGGTACTCATTGTATTACCCGATGTATTCCTGATCATACCCGAGGGTATCACGCCTAATGATGACGGGCGGAATGATTTGCTGCGCATCGAGAATATCGAAGCCTACCCCGACAACGAAGTTGTGATCGTAAACCGGTGGGGGCAGACGATTTTTCGCCAGCAAAATTACTCCAATGACAATCCCTGGGATGGCACGCATAACGGCAGTCCGTTGCCGCAGGGAGCCTATTACGTAGTGGTCCGGGTAGAAGGCCGGGAGACCGTCGTTCGAAAAACTGTTCACCTGATTAATCGCACCAGCCCATGATACGCCACGTTCTGCTTACTGCCTTATTAGTCGGTTGCCTGCCCACCCTGTTACCCGCCCAACAATTGCCTAATATGGCCCTGTTCCGCGATAACTGGAATGTCCTGAATCCCGGGAGTATGTCGAGCGATTACATTTTTGGTGATCGCACCATGTCGCTGTTCACCAGCTACCGCGATCAATGGTCGGGCTTTGAAGGGGCCCCCTGGACCGGCCTGCTGAATTGGGAATACGTAATCGACAACTACAATGTCACCACCGGTGGATACTTCATCCACGACCAAACCGGTGAGATCGGGTACAGCGGGTTGTACGGACGCTTTGCCTACCGATTGGACCTGGACCGTCGGGGCGACCATTGGATCAATGTGGGTATCAACGCCGGCGTGGTACAGTACCGCGCCAGGATCGCGAATATTGAATTCGCAGACGAAGAACTTTTTATGGGTGACGATCAAGTGTATTATCCCGATTTTGGTATGGGGGTTATGTATTACAACGAGGATAAATACTACCTGGGTTTTGCCATTCCCCAAACGTTCGGGCTCAGTCCAAGCTTCCGTTCCGACGATGGAGAGCTGACGCTGGACCGGGTACAGCACTTCTATTTGATGGGTGGCACCTATTTCGATGTGTATCTCTTTAATTCCGACGCCTCCTTCCTGGAAGCTTCGGGCTTTGTGCGCTACGTTCCCAATACACCTCTGAGTGTGGATGCGCATTTACGCTGCCAGTTTACCGATGTATTCTGGGCCGGCCTGGGCGGTAGTACGGCCAAAACCATGCGTGCCGATGTGGGTGTGGTGATCGGAGAGTCGGTCAATTTTACGGCCGGCCAGATCAAGCTCGCGTTTTCGTACGGGATCGGCCTTGGCCAATTTGCTAGTGCCTTGGGTAATTCGCTGGAGTTTCATGCGGCGTATAGTTGGTATACGTATTAGGTGCTCGATGGTGCTCGATCCTCCGGATCGAGCGAATTTAGGCCGATCTGGTAGTACGACTGGGCAAAAGCACTAATTGTGGGGCGATGAAAAGTCGATCCGGTAGTGCTGCGGTTCAAGATTATTTCCTTCGAAGAAAATGCAATCTTACATTCCGTACCTAGCCCCTCCGTCCGTACGGACTTCGGCGCCCGCGGAACGGCACGGTTTTTTCTTATCCGATTATAATTTCTACCCATATCTGGTCCCTAACGGGACCCCCTGCAGAAGCCCCGTTAGGGGCTAATATGGGGAGAAACTCGATTTATCGCGTCTCTACCATTTTTTTGTGCTTTTGGGAATCGCCCCCTTTCTCCAACTCTCCATATCCCCATATCCCCGGTCGATCCGGAGGATCGACCACCTCACCCCTGCACCACCTCTCCGTTGCTATGAATCCGCAAGATCAGTGGAACCATCGCTTTCCCCGAACGGGTCTGCACCGACACCTCCATGGTATCGTCCCTTAATTGCAGATCGGTGGCTGGTACCAGGTGATCACGCAGAATCTGGAACAGACGCTCGGGCAATTGATCACCCGAATTTTCGAGCGGAGCCAGTAGTTGGGCCGGATTGCCGAGCGGTTTTTTGGTTGCCAGAAGTACCAGGTAATTGGTACCGGCCTGACTGATGCGCATGGCTCGCTGCTCCCCGGGAACAATAAGGGACGTACCGGCCCGGGTGATCAGTTTCTCCTGCTGTCCCCGGAAGGATTCCGGACGGGGCCAATGCAGCGATATTTTGCCCTGGGGGTTCTGACTGAAAATGTAGAAGTAGGCATCATCGCCCTTATTCTCGATGCACAGCTGAAATTGCTGACCAATGCCCCAGGATGCGTTTTGGGTACTGTAGACCAGCCCCCGGCGTTGCACGGGAGCCTTGGAAAAGTTTCCACAATAGGTATTTCCGCAGGGATTATAGGTGAAGGAAAATCCGGCCTTTACGGTTTCGAGTGGCCGGGCTTGTACCTGCTGTACGTTTTGTGCCCCCTGTGGACTTTCCTGCCAGAAACCGTCGAGATCATCCTCGACCTGAAAGATGTAGGCGTACTTACAGAAAGCTGCCATTTCCCGGTATTTGATCCAGATGAAACCACCCTGTCCCCAACTGGTGCCCCAGCTATTCATCAGCTTAAAGGCACCCCTCTGGTGATCGTAACCGACAACTACCATGGCGTGCCCGCCGGCGGGAGTCTGATCGCCGATATTCGGCCACCAGTATTCAGCGCCGGCGTCGAGTTTGAAGAAGTTCTGCTTGATGCGCATACCAACGACCACCGGTTTGCGCTGGGCCAGGGCATACTGGAGCCGGTAAACCTTATCACGGGGATGGTCCTCCTGTCCAAATAGGCGTAAAAAATCGGTGGTTCGAAACTGAGAGGCAAAGTCGTGGATAGCTGGCGAAATGGGCTCGTCGCAGGATTCTACCTGGTGGTCGTATTGGCTGGCCAGGCAGTTGCCTTTTTCCTTTAGTAAGCGCATGGCGTCGCTAATGCGGGCGCCCGTGCGTTGGCAGTCACCCTGCCGGATCTGTTCGTAGATGTAGAGGGCTGAAAAGGCGCGCTCATCGAGCAAAGCCCGGTCGCGGATATTGTTGCGGACGGCGTACGTGATGGTCAGGGCCCCGTAGCCGGTGGCCCAGCCAACACATGATTGCACTTCGCCCTGGTGCCGCGGTGTAGGGCAGTAGGGGCTTAAGTCGATGGCCGGTGGCAAAACTGCCTTTTTACCCGAAAGGGCCAGCTTTTCCGTCTGGGCGTAGCCGTCGTCTTCCAGGTCGAGGCCGGTACCCCCCTGGGCCCGGGTGAAGACCGGTTGCCCCGCAAGGAGACAACCGGTCAGGATGAGTACGATGTAGTTGAAGCGGTTCATGGGTGACTATTGATTGTTTTGGGATTTTTTATCCGCCTTCTTAGTGGCTGTTTTCTTTTTGGGAGCAGGAGTCTGTTGCACCTGGGTCGAGTCACTGGCGGGCTTTTGGGCACCAAAGGTGCTTTCCTGGGTTTGGGTTTTCTGGGGATTCAACCAGATGGCATCGCTTTGACTGGCGGGAGTTGATGTGGAACCTGTTTGGGGAACAGTCCGCGGAGCGTATTGGCTCATCGGGGCGCCACTGCCATTACCGTAGGGATTGGTGTTAAGGTTTCCGCCATTGGGGTTCGTATTCTGGTTTCCGTATGGATTGGTCTGGTTGCCGTAGGGATCGGTGTTTTGGTTCCCATAGGGGTTTGTTTGATTACCATAGGGGTCGGTGTTTTGGTTCCCATAGGGGTTTGTTTGATTACCGTAGGGGTCGGTGTTTTGGTTGCCGTATGGGTTTGTCTGATTGCCATACGGATCGGTTTGGTTACCGTAGGGGTCAGTCTGGTTACCATACGGGTCGTTGGGCAGGGAGTTATAACCCTGATTGCTGTAGGGATCCTGGTAAGTAGCTCCGGTCAGTTCCCGCCAGGTCTTAAAGCGGTTGGGGGCGATAAAATATCGGTTGAGATACTGATCGTTGTAGGTGCGTGCTTCCCGACGGATTTGTACGAAGTGACTTACTGCGCTACCGGTGAATTTCACCAGGTCAAACAACAGGATCAGCAGCGGACTTCCGTCCATTTGATTACCGGTTACATCGGCCAGGGACTGTTGAAAGTTTTTGGAATAAAAGTCGGATAGTTTATGGATCTCCAGCTCCAGTCCGGCAGAGTAGGAATCGGGGTATTTAGAGATGTACTTCAGTTTCCCGGTGTCCATAAAATCTTGCTTCACCATCTCGAGCAGTTGATTGAATCGCTGGGCGGTCTGGTCGTAAGCGATCTGAACTCGGACTACATCTTGTGGCTGGTATTGTCCGGCTTGCTGAGTGAAGGTGCGCACCTGAGCCTCTGCCTGGATGCGAATATCCTGGAACTGCTGCATGAAATTCGTTTGCAGAAAATTTTGCAGGGCGGGGGTAATGGTCTCCCTTTGGGCGTGGAGCGTAACGCTTGCCAGGATGGCAAAAAGGATGGGTGTGATTCGAGTTTTCATGACGTTGCACATTGTGGATTGTGAGATAATGCTTCGTCATGTAGTGTGTTTAGTGGATAGGGTATGACCGGTAATTTGGTGTTTTTTAACCACGAAGACACTAAGGGCTCTTTAGAGCACAAGGACTTTAGTGCATCTTTGTGAACTTGTGCCTTAGTGGTAAAAAGATCCAGATAAATAGAAGAATCGCTAATCCGATCCCACCCCACATCAGCCAGGAGTACCAACCAGGATACAATTTCAGGCTCCGCATATCACCTTGGGGAATGTAGGCGGCCCAGAAGAAGGGATGGGCAAATTCCCCGCGGTTTTCGTCGAGGTAATCGAGACGAGCTCGTCGCAGGGCCTGGTCTTTGGGAAGGCCCTGACGCAGGTAGCGGTAGAACGATCGCATCAGAGCGCTGCTCTTGGCATCGTCGATGCTCCACAGAGTAGTGAGGGTACTGCGGGCCCCGGCTTCCTGGAGGGCACGGGTGAGGCTCACCAGCCCTTCACCCCGTTCGTAGCTGCCGAGTCCTGTCTGGCAGGCACTGAGTACCACCAATTCCACGGGTAATCGCATGGTCTGTAGTTCGCGGGCGTATAGTTTGGGACTGAGGGAGTCTCCCGCTTCCGCAAAAGCCAGGTAGGAAAATAATCCCTGGTCGGGATCGGCCTGACCGTGGGTTGCCAGATGTAGGATCCGCGCCCTCTGGGCAAGTTGCCGGAAACGATCGCGATCGGCGCGGTCGCCCAGGACCGTGCGGGTTCGGTACAGACCCGATTGGATGGCTTTCACCTCTTCCTGGTTGTGGCGCAGGGGGGGCAGGTCGGGCAAGTTGCCCGAAAAGGAAGGGGCTACGCCCAGCCAATAACCATTGTGTTTCACCGGCTGTCGTTTTTGTTGTAACCACAGGGTGGCGCTGTGTTGATAGCTAAAACTCACATCCCGTACCGCATACGGATACCGGTGAAACTGCAGCAACTGACCGGAGTCGGCCGGTTCGGTCAGCAGCAGATCGAAGGGCAGGTAATACAGGGGGCCGTCGGGCAAAATGACCAGGCGATTGGTTTTTGCCGGAAGGCCACCCAGTAAATGTGTGTATAAGGAATGAGCAGCCGTGGCATAATTACCGGCATAAATCCGGTAGTATTCGGCTTCCTGCGCCCGCTGAAAATTGGTGAGGGCATCGCGCAGGCGGATGGTCAGGCCGGTGGCATCCAGGGTGTCAGCAAGCCTTACGAAATGGGTGGTCTCCCCGTCGATATAGAGGCGATAGCTATGGGTTTCCCCAAAATAGAATGCGACTAATTGCTGCCGGGCTGCCCGTAATTGTTGGCGCAGCTCGGTCATCATGGCGGGGGCCACCATGGGTGAATCGTTGAGGGTGGCGGACGTATTTGACCGGCGGGCATTACGCAGGTCCTCCCGGGCCCTGAGCAACCGGAGCTGCCAGTCGCGAGTAGTTGCTGAATCAAGACTTTTGGACTGAAGTTCGTACCATTGGCGCTCGAGTTTGGTCAGGTTGGCTTCCAGTTCCGATAATTCACCTCCGGCTTGTACAGGGGTGCTCCAGTCACGGAACAGGGCAGTGCGGCTGCGCTCATTCCATTGAAAGGCCAGTTCGGCATACCCGTCTCCGGGTTGTTGTTCGTGCAGCACGTAACAGGCATCCATGGCCGCGTCGAACAGGTCATACTGCCAGCGCAGGAGCTGCCGGCGGCTATCGGCCGAGACGTAGCGATCGACCTGCTGCTCCAGTACGGTGGCACCTTCATCGTAGTATTTGAGAGCTCGTTCCCATTGGTTATTGGCAGCCACAAAGCGGCCGGCTTCGTATAGCCATTCCAGGTATTCGATGGGGGCCGACTCAATAAGCAGCGTGGGTGGAGTGCCTCTGGCGAGTAAATCATTACCGATGGTCGATTGTCCCGACAAGCGGGATGCCCGCAGTTGGTTGGCCACAATGGTCAGGCTTAGCGGGTGCTCCCGGAGTTTTTGCTGCCTAAGTAAATCGTTTGCTTGTTGCAGTAGCTTCAGGCCTTGCTCCGGCTGTTGCAGCAGGAGGCGCATCCGTGCCTGATTATTGAGGTTGCGAATGAGGGCTAGTGTATCGGATTCGGGCGATTGCTGCAGACCGCTTTGCACCTGTTGGTAGTACTTGACGGCAATGTTGTACTGCTCCTGATTGGCGGCCAGATTTCCCAACAGGGTGAGAGCTTCTATGGTTCTTGGGTGGCTGCTACCGAGGACTTGTTGGTAGTAGGCCAGTGCTCCCTGCAGTTGCACGGCCGCTTCTCCGTAGGCATCCGTATACAAAAGGACACGCCCGTAATTCATTTGCACATCGGCCCGGAAAGGCCCTCCGATACTCAGTTGGTCGAGTATCAGGCTGGCTTCCTGCAAATGTCCGGCGGCGGCCCCATAATCGCCCTGTTCCAATTGGTAATTCCCCAGGTTCGACAGGGCCCGGGCAACGGGTACGCTCTGGCGACCGAAGTGGCGGGCCCTTAATTCCAGGGCCTGACGGTAGTGGAACAGGGCCTCTTTGGTGTTCCGAAAGGCAGCATATACGTTGCCGAGGTTATTGTGTGATTGGCCGATAGCAGTGATGTGTCCGATCTGTTCGCGTAATTCCAGGGCCTGACGGTGGTAAACTAAAGCAGAATCCAGTTCCTGCATGCCCAGAAAGCAGTTGCCTATGTTGTTGTACGAGGCGGCGATCAGGGGGTGGTCTTTATCCAGCAGGGTCTTGCGCATGCCGAAGGATTGGCGGTATGCATCGAGGGAGGCCCGGAAATTCCCCAGGCCGTAATAGCAGGCAGCCAGATTGTTATAGCTGGAGGCCAGGGTCAGGTCGGGGGGCACAAAGGCCTGTTGCCGGATGGTCAGGGCGCGCTGGTGCGCCGCAATGGCCTGATCGAGCTGCCCCAGCCGGTAGAAGAGGTTGCCGATGTTGTTGTAGG
>JASBTH010000519.1 GCA_030148525.1 Saprospiraceae bacterium
TGGTTTCGGGCTTTTTTGCCTGGGGGATTTCTTTTTCTTTTCGGGGCAAACGGTGGTTCTCATCCTCGGTTTGGTCATATTGGCCCAGGCTCTATTCAATTGGCAGCTTGGCTGTGCCGCAGGAAGCTGTAAGAGATCAGAAGGTAGAGATCAGAGATCAGAAGTCACAAGCTAGAGGTCCTTATCCTGAACCTCAACCTGCCCGCCGGAACGCAGTGAAGGTGGCAGACTCAACCTACACACATGCTCTTTCTTCAACCTGATTTTCTGAGCCCCGGATTCAGGTTTTGTTCCATGGAATAGATTATCCTTTTTCCTATATTTACACATCCCCGGGACTCAGGGGGCTTTTTTTGCCGAAAGGCATAAAATCGATGCCGAACAACCACCGAATCACACAATTCCGGTAAAAAGTCATTCGTTCATGAAATCGATCCTAAACAGTTGGCCTTTTGTGCTATTAGCCTGTTTGACCCTGGGACTAGCCCCTTTCCGCCCCGAACCCCATATTTGGGGAAAACTGAAATGGATAGCGGGCGGTGCGAACGGGATGGGCTTCATGGACTGGTTTGATGTCTTATTGCACGGAATTCCCTGGCTGCTTTTGATCCGATTGATCGCGGTAAAACTACTGAACAAAACATAAACGAGTACTAATCATGTACCTACGAATTCTAGCTTCCTTTTGTTTGCTATGCAGCTTTCTTGGCGCCTCCGCCCAACACAGCATTATGGCCTCTGAGGTCGAGTCCTGGATCTCGGAAGATATGCCCTCTTCCGATTTCAACCTCAACAGTGCCTACGTCTATCTACTCAATCCCCATTCTCTGCAAGACGTTTTCTCAGGGGATGATCTTTCCCGGTCCCAACGCAAGGAACTCGACCTGAATAAAGGGGATTACCCGCAATACATGTACCTGGGAGTGAGCATCAAGAACCCGATGGATCCCGCGAACACCCTCACCATCCCCTTCATGATCCACGATGTGAAGAGCCCCGAGAATAATCAGCGCCTGATCGAGTACGGAGGTCGTTTCCTGGAGAATATCCCGGATGAGGTACTCAAAGACGGCGATATCGTGGCCAAGGTGAAATTTGAAGCGATCAAGGGCAACAGCAGTAATGAATTCTGGAAAAAGGCTGCCGAAATATCCATCGACCTCGGCAAAACGGCTACTAACCTGTTGCAAGCACCCCTCACCGGTTCATTCGCTGCGCTGACCTCCCAAATCATTCCCCAGGTTGATCAGGGCCTGAAATCCATGGAAAATGTAGAAGACCCCGAAAGAATAACCAGTGAGTTTTACATTCGTCTGTTGAATAAGGAGTTAAGTGCTCTGTATCAGGAGCGTGTTGTGTCGGCGGCACTGTACCGCATTCACTGGGATATTGAAACACCTCCCAGCTCGCGTTTTTTCCGGAGTGGTGGCTATACGTCAGTGGACGAGGTGAAGGACCGGGTTACTCATAACCAGACACCTTTCATCCTGGTGGTCACTACCAAATCGGAATACAATACCGACCATTCGGAGCTGGCCTATAATCAGGGCTACATAGAAAAGAAGACCAGAGATTTCCGGAAGATCCGCAATGTGGAGAAAAAAGAAACTGAAAAAGCGTTTCTCGAAACACTTAAGACTGCGGTAGAACTGCAAAAGCAGATCGAAGAATTCAAGTCCAGCCTGAGCACCAAATACCCCGACTGGTATTCCCTCTCCCGGGTTATTGACCTGTATTACGATCTGCTACAACTAAAGAACACTCAAATGGTCGCCCTGGCTAACGAGGAGCCTTTTGTAAAGGACAAATACACTCGTTTGTACTCTAATGTACAGAACGACGTAGACCTTTGGTTTGATTCCGACATGCTGGTTCGCGGGCGGGAAATTGCTTCTTTCCTCGTCAATAACCAACAACCATACAGCCAGATCGCAACTGCGAAAACGCCCCGCCAGATTTATACAGATATTGAATTACTCGACTTTTTCCGGGATCGCGCCCGGCAAACGGAAATTCAGGGAAAACTCCCCAAAGAAATTGAAAGCCTCCAAAGTTACCAGCGTACTCAACGCAAGCTCCGCGAAATGGAGGATGCCCTTTTCCAGCGGGAATTCCAGGTGGACAATGACCTGGGCCCTGAGCAGCAAAAACAATGGCTCATGGATAAGGCTACCCGTTCTTACCCACTGTGTACGATCTGTGCCGAAAAAGCAGGTGAAGAAATTGCCCGTATCGACAATCGGACCCACGAGCAAAACCAACAGAAATACCGCGAAATATCGTCCCGCTATTATAAAAACCTTTCCTGCTTCGACGCCATCTACACCCGATTAGATGAAGTGATCCGCACGAATCAGGATTCTATGACGATTTCGCCCTTTATGCTGGAATCCCTGGAGCGGGATCAACAGGAACTGATCAACCTTTCCAACACTTTTACCGACATAATGGGTAAGGACTACCTCCGTATGGCGCCCAAGGAGCTGACCGACCTATTGAGCAGCTACGCCATTACACGGGAGAAGCTGAATGCCATTATCAAGCGCCTGCGCGGCCGGGTAATAGACCCTATGGAAGCGCCGTGTTTGCTGGATGTGCAACCCTAGGGAAGTCGGAAGGAGGTTTTGCTCTGGGCTTTTTCGGTTGTACTTAAGTTTACTTCTCTGCTCTTATTCGCGTGGAGCGTCGGGCGTGGAGCGTCGGGCGTCGAGCGTCGGGCAATGGTTTTGCTCCGGGCCTTTTTCGGTTGTACTTAAGTTTACTTCTCTGCTCTTATTCGCGTCGGGCGTGGAGCGTGGTGCGTCAGGCATATCAGCCCACCCGCTTTAGCGGTGGGGTAAGAGATGACAGTTTGAATCCCTACCACTTTAGTGGTTACCCAAAACGCACAACGCTCCACGCTCTACGCAGCCACGGGCAGAGAAAACAAACCTCGCAATAGAAACACCAAACCCAAAACGCACGACGCTCTATGCTCCACGC
>JASBTH010000524.1 GCA_030148525.1 Saprospiraceae bacterium
TCTAATACGTAAATGCCTCCTCGCCCCGAGTCGGAGAGGTACGCCATATTATGCTTTTGGTCGATGCGGACATCATTCAGGTATACATCGGACTCAATAAGGCTGTCGGGAAAAGAATATATGCGGCTCAGCGAATCCGTAGCTACATCGAATTGGTACAACCGGGGGCCGCGATCTACAACGCCCTCCATAAACGGATTGGCCGGGTCAAGAACCCATAGACGGTCACTATTATCCACAAAAACGGATTGAACACAGACGAAGGTACGGTCATTAGCAGCTCCGGAATAGGTATTCCATGACGAGTTGGGATAGGGTATTACCTCACCATCGACGATCTCACCGACCGATTGATCTAACTCATCGGACCACCGGGGGAAATTCACAAACATGCGCCCATCCGAACTACGTGCAACACCTGTCCACTGGTCCTTCGAACTGGCCACTAATTCCAGGGTGAGATCCGTTTGGTTAGAACTTCGCTGGACCGGTTCTTCTCCACACCCGAACAGCAAAACCAATAAAACTAAAGAAAGCGCCTTAAAGTCATTGAAAATCAAACACCTATCCATAACTGCTTTTCTATAGAGCAGATGCAATGGCATAATGTTCGATACCGAAAGCCGACTACCTCCGGTAGGTGGTAACGGAGGCCACCACGCAAGCAGCCAGGGCGGCTATCCCCAGCAATCGGGGTAATTCGGGGGTATTGTCCAGGAGAAAATGGAGCAGGACAGCCAATCCCAACAATGGAATAGCTACCCACAGCAAGCGTCGCAAGAATCGAAAGTATCGGCTGGTATCGGTTTCCTTCATGATTATTGATTGGATGTGAGAAGCTGTCTCAAAAAATGTTTGAGACAGCCTCTTAGATTTTTTCCGGAAAAGCAATGGATCAATCCGCAGTGCGAATGCGTGTAGATCGCTGAATCCAGCATCCTACGTAAAAAGAGTCTCCGACTTTCAAATTGCGAATAAACACATCTTCTTTGTTCGGCATATACTGTGCGTACTGACGTATCCATTCATTGGCTTCCGAAGCTACACTGGGGTCAATGTTTTTAGCGCGTTGCCACATATCAATAGCCGGCCAAACCACGACCTGGCTATCCCAGCCTCGTCCGGGACCACAGAGTGGACCACTAGATGCGTAGAGGCGGCCAATAAGAATGTAGGGTTCGCCCCAATCAGGTCGTATTTCGGCGGCCTGTAAAGCGTAGTCTCGTGCTTTGGTAAAGTCTTTGAGGTGTGCGTTGTATATTTTGGCAATCAGCAGGAGGAACTCTCCTTTCCGCTCCGGATCGTCGGTTTCGGAGATAGCCTGCTGGAATTTCTCTACAGCGCAGTCGTAATCGGCATTGCGCAGGCATTCGTACGCCAGGCCGATGGTACCTTTCTCGGTGGAGCGACAATTCGTATTGGCGGCGTTTAACAATTCCTGAAAGCGGGGATCATCATCGGAACATCCACCCCAGCGAAGGCGGGAGAAAACGGTGCGGATCACGTCGCAGTCTTCGGGATTGTCTTCAAACTCCGGGTAGTATTTATCGGCATAATAATCACAACCGTAAAAACCCTTAACTGTCTCGAAGTACTCCAGGCGACTAGGTGCGTATTGTGCAATTGTCTCCCAGCGGTCACATTCGCTGCCTTCACAATCATTCAGTCCCGCAGCAAGTACATCGCGGATTTTCTGCTGATATTCCTGAGCTTCCTCAACGCTGATCTTGTCCTCACGGAACATATCGACCAAAAGGGCGGAGAAGGGGTTCAGGGCGAAGTCAGGGACCTCATCCCCTCCCTTATCGAAAGCCTCTTTAAACAGGTTGTATATTTCCTCTTTGGAAGCGCGGTCCGGATATTCGTAGTACAGATCAAATGCTTTCCGGGCCGGAATGTACCCTCCTTCGGGATAACACTGATCGAGTTTGTCGTACAGGGCGAAAATACTATCGACGTACACCTGTTTGCCTGCTTCGGTATCCTCCCGGGCCATAAAGTGCTCGTAAAAGCGGATACCATCGGTGAGGACTGTATTGCGTTTCCCATCGGCGGCCGGCGCTGTTGCCAATACCTTTTTCCACAGTGCATAGGCACCGTCCCAGTCTTCCGCTTTCAGGAAATCACGGTACAAAACGTAGTCTCTCATGACCTGCTGCTTATTGGGCACGTCATCAAAGGTGGCACAGGGGCCTGCTTCAGCGGGGGGCTCTTCCGGTTCGTTGGTAGGTTGGGGTGTAGTGGTTTCCGAAATTTCTTGTCCTGTCTTGGGTGTGCAGGCCAGAAAGCCGAAACACATCCCTATGAGCAGGAAATACACGGGCATCTTCATAGTCTTGTGAATTTGTTGGCCTAAAAATAAAAAAGAGCTTACCATTCCCTGGCGGGTGGTAAGCTCTTTTCGGGTAATCAAACAGACAAAATAGTCTGGATTAATACCTGATTATTGATACCGAACCTTAACGGTTTCACCGATCCAGCATCCGACACGCTCCGTAGCACCTTGCTTACCGCGCATAAACACGTCTTCTTTGGTTGGGATCGAACCGTTGTAGAGGCCGATTTTTTCGCTGGCCTCAGCGGCTACCTCCTCATCAATACTGCGGGCATAGGCGTATTTATCGATGGCGGCCAATACAGCCAGGCCACGTGAGTACCCGTCGTTACCACAGCTCGAGCTGGTAGAGGCGTACATATCGCCGATCAGCATATAGGGGCGGCCCCAGTCATCTTTCAAATCAGCAGCTTTACGAGCATTGCTGCGAGCAGAACTGTACTGATCCATTTTTCGGAACTGGATAGAAGCAATACCGAAGTAGTACTCCGCTTTTTTCGCATCATCCGTTTCCTTTTCGATAGCTTCCTCGTATTTGGCGATTGCTCCTTCGAAATCACCTTCGTCGTACAGGCGACGAGCAGCAACTCCGGGGTTATTTGCCAGGAAGTCGGCTTCGCGCTGAGCATTGATCTCGGAAGCTAATGCTTCGTAGTCAGCTTTCACATTAGCCAGGTCTGGATCTTCGGGATCACACCCCTGGTTCACCAGCTGGTTGTAAACGCGTCGCAAAACATCCAGGCTATCGGGATTAGCGCGGTACTCCGGCAACAGCTTATCCTTGAAATAAGCACAATCGAAAATATCCAGTTCTACGGGCTTGATGTGGTTTTCCATAATGGCTTTACCAGACTCGTAGTACTGACCATAGGTATCATTATTGGCGATGTTGTGGTCAGCCAGTTCCATTGCTTTTAACAGCACCTCACGAGCATCCTCCTGGCCGATCTTATCGTTTTCGAAGAGGTATTTCACCAATTGTCCCAACGGATCCAGGATAATATACTCCACATCCAGACCACCATCCATCAATGCGGCCTTATATGCATCGAAGGTTTCATTGCGGTAGCCATAATTAGAGAGATAGAACATATCGTAAGCCT
>JASBTH010000528.1 GCA_030148525.1 Saprospiraceae bacterium
CCGGATCCTTCCAAAAAGGTTTGTCGGGTGGTTGGTATGCCCGCTTTTACATGACAGCCTCGAAGTACCAGAGCTACTTCTCCCAATACGCCAGTAAGGGTTATCGCCCACGCCAGATCCAGGTAAGTAAGGATGCACACGGTAAACCGCGGTTCTCTGTAATCTGGGAAAAGAATAAGAGCGGTGAAGCCTACGCTGCCTTCCACAATCGGGATGGCAACAACTTCAACAGCCTGTGGAACAAATACGTAAAGACCAAAAAGTACCATCTGGCGGAACACGTAACCTATACGGTTGGTGGTAAAAAATACCACGCCGGCGTCTTTCTCAAGAAATCAAAAAACGGATTCTACATGTACCACGGCATGACCAGTGCAGCCTTCAACCAAAAGTTCAAAGACCTGTACAGTAAATGGCAATTGAATAGCTTCCACGTAAATGGATCCAAAGTCGGTGGTGTATGGGTACCCAAGACCCAAAAATACGCAGCCTACTACGGCATGACTTCGAGCGATTACCAGAACAAATTCAACAAATTCAGTGCTCAGGGTATGCGCCTGCATAAGATCCAATCGTACAACAACAGTACGCGCTTCGCAGCGATATGGACCAAATAGAAATGTGAAATCAGAGGTCAGAGGTCAGAAGTGCATTTCAACTTTCTGACCTCTGATTTCTTATTTCTGATTTCAAAACTACCTTTTCGCCATGTCTCTGCCCTGCTCCGCAACTACCGAAGGCAGGGTATGGAGCTTGGCATAAAAGTCCTCCACGTACTCTATGAGTGTTTTGCGTGACGCTTTAGACAAATAGTCAAACTCCTCCAATTCACGAATGATACCGGATCGGCGCGACTGGAACAGCAGGATGTTCTCTTCCAAAATGTGGTGTTTGGTAGCAAAGCCCAGAAAATAGCGATCCTTCACCTTTTTAATGCCCAACTCCAGCCGTGGTATAGCATAATCAGTCTGAACGAAGCCACTGAAATCAAAATCATAGGGAATGATAATAGCTTCCTCGTTTTCCGTTTTTTGCAACAGCTTTACATTGCGGATACTGCGGCTGTTCCAGTCTTCATTACCGATCAAATACTGAAACATTGCCTGGCGGTTTTCACTGACCAGGTTGAAGGAATCAGGGACCAGGTTGTGACAATCTTCACATTCTACAGCCTGCAGGCGTTCCTCCAGTTGAGACGTCGACTCGATCAGAAATCCATAGCGTTTTAAATAGGTCTTTTTCGAACCAGCCTCAACGTAGGTCACTTCCAACAGTTGTACTCGAAAGCTTTCTTCGGTTAATTGATTGTACATTTTGTAGGCCAGGTACTCTTTGAGCACATTCACATTGCCCGAATACCGGGCATCTAAACAGTGAGTAACTAATTTCATTTTATCGTGCAGGGAGAGGCCCATAGCGCCCAGTTGATCCTTATTGAAGTTTAATTTCAGGGGTGGAAAGCCACAACGCGTTCGGCGAAAGCGTCCGCGTACTCTCATTCTAACATCCAGCGTATCCTTTTGCCCACTGGCATCTGTATAGGTAAAAAAACCGTCGTGATAGGTATTAGTCCTGCGGCCAGCCAGGAGAGAATCTATTTCCACTTCGAGGGTAACCGACACAGCTTTCTCCTGGTAGAGGCGATCGAACAAACTGGGTTGCCGGGCCTGAGTAGCTCCCGCAGTTGTTGTGACCAAAAGCAATACAATAAAGAGTCGGTTCCAGATCATCATAGTTGTTTTGTTTTTTTGCGATATTGAGCAAGATGTGAATTGTCAACATACGATGCTCCAATGATAGACGGAGCGACGAAAAAAACCGAAATACGACATTTCCTATTCCGACCTGATCGACGAAAAGCGATTTTTTACCGTTTTCACCTACCCATTGCCTGCTTCCCGTGCATTCGAGTCAACTCTGCCCAACGTAATTCTGTTTGATTGGGAAAGGCGAAAAATAAATACCTTTGTTGGCCAGCCGTTGCGAACAAACCTGCTCAAAAAAGATTTTGCACAGCTAATCTGTTTTGGGAGCAGAACAGGATTTAGGCAGCCTGGCTAAAGTTTACCATCATGATGCGAAAGCGACTTGGATTTTTAATATTCGGATTAGTAGTACTCACCACCTGCTCAGCTCCACAACAGGCCCCCTCCTACCGGGAAATTCCCTTCACGGAGAAACCTAAAAACATCATTTTACTGATCGGCGACGGCATGGGGCTTTCACAAATATCTGCCGCCATGTATTCCAACCGGAACCGGCTGAATCTGGAATTTTTCCCGGTTGTCGGTTTTCACAAATCCTACGCCTATAATGACTTGGTTACCGACTCGGCAGCTGGTGCCACGGCCTTTGCCTGTGGTGTAAAGACTTATAATTCAGCCATCGGTATGACCCGCGATACGGTACCTTGCCCCAATATTCTGGAAGAAGCAGAAGCAAAAGGGCTGGCCACCGGCCTGGTTGCCACCGCAACCATCGTCCACGCTACCCCGGCGGCATTCATTGCCCACCAGCCACTGCGTGTGCAATACGAAGAAATTGCCAGTGATATGCTCGATGTAGAGGTCGACCTGCTCATTGGTGGTGGTATGCAGTACTTCTCCCGACGCGAATCGGACCGGCGCGATCTGGTCCAGGAGTTTAAAGAAAAAGGATACGAGGTATATAGCTACTTCGACCGCGATTTAGCGCAGCTTCCCTTTAATACCCGTGCCAACCTAGTATATTTCACAGCCGATAAACATCCGGTTCCCGTTGCTGCCGGACGTGATTACCTTTCTTTCGCGGCTCGGTTGTCGCCTTACTTCCTCGAAAAACGCAGTGATCAGGGTTTTTTCCTGATGATCGAGGGCTCCCAGATCGACTGGATGTGTCATTCCAATGATGCCCAGGGTGCTATTAAGGAAACACTGGATTTCGACCGGGCCGTTGGCGAAGTCCTCAATTACGCCCGCAAAAGCGGTAATACCCTCGTCATTGTTACTGCTGACCACGAGACCGGAGGTATGGCCCTCAATCCCGACTCTAAAATGGGTCGCATCAACGGGACCTTTACAACTAATGGCCACACAGCTACTCTGATTCCCGTATTCGCCTTTGGTCCCGGTTCGGAACTCTTTTCCGGCATCTACGAAAATACCGAGATCCACCAAAAAATGCGCGAAGCACTGGGGTTCGAAGCAACCACCGCCCTCCAGGAATCCGATCGGTAGAACGCCACGCCTTTGTCCGTACGGACTACGGCGGGTAGGGAAGTCGGAAGTCGGAAAGCGGAAGTGACTAATTTTCAGTAATTCCCCCTTTCATGCCGTAAGCCATGGACCGTGCATGCCTGCCAAAGCCTTGGTGTAGGCAGGACCGTGGACCTTGAACCGTGGACCGTCAACCGTTTAAATCCTTTTTACGACGTCCAACCGTCATTTTTTATTGGTTTTGTAAACAAAAACTGCTCAAAATTGCTTTATTTTGTAGTGTATTTACAAATAGGCCGCCTTCTGCTTTCCTTTATTTTCAAGCCTTTCAGCAAAAAAAAGATGGAAAGCATCCAAAATCCTTTTTGCAAATGCATCGTAATTCAAAAAAATTGAATTTACGAATTGAAAATTGCCACTATGACGGTCAAAACCATGTCCAACCCTAATCTTCAATTAATCAAAGAAAGTGCCCGCGACTTCGCGGAAACCTATATCCGCCCACACGTTATGGAATGGGACGAATCCCAGGAATTTCCCGTTGATCTGTTTCGCAAAATGGGCGAATTCGGATTTATGGGGGTTTTGGTGCCCGAAAAATACCAGGGTGCCGGACTTGGTTATCAGGAATACATCACAGTCATTGAGGAAATTTCCCGTGTCTGTGGCTCGATCGGCTTATCCCTGGCCGCCCACAATAGTTTGTGCACCAACCACATCCTGATGTTTGGTACCGAAGAGCAAAAGCAAAAATACCTGCCTAAGCTGGCCACTGCCGAATTTATCGGCGCCTGGGGACTAACCGAACCCAATACCGGCAGCGATGCCGGGCGCATGAAATGCGTAGCCGAAGAAGATGGTGACTACTACGTTCTCAACGGCACCAAAAACTGGATCACCCATGGCAAATCCGGTGAAGTAGCCGTAGTAATTGCCCGTACCGGAGAGCTGCTGGATAGCCACGGCATGACCGCCTTTATTGTCGAGCGCGGAACTGAGGGCTTCAAAGCTGGTAAAAAAGAGAATAAGCTCGGTATGCGTGCCTCCGAAACAGCGGAAATGATATTCGAGAACTGTCGAATCCCTAAATCCCAAATTCTCGGGCAAGTGGGCGATGGCTTCATCCAGGCCATGAAAATACTGGATGGCGGACGTATCTCTATCGCCGCTCTGTCCCTCGGCATTGCCAAGGGAGCACTGGAAGCTTCCATCAAATATTCCAAAGAACGGGAGCAATTCGGTAAGCCAATCTCCAAATTCCAGGGAATCAGCTTCAAG
Organism: Saprospiraceae bacterium; assembly: GCA_030148525.1. GTDB lineage: Bacteria > Bacteroidota > Bacteroidia > Chitinophagales > Saprospiraceae > DT-110. The sequence goes on from JASBTH010000528.1 coordinate 4,473, forward strand.
CTCGCTGACATGGCCACCAATATTGAGGCAGCCGAACTCCTTACCCGCCAGGCCGGTGCTTTAAAAGATGAAGGACAGACAGTAACCCGCCAATCGGCCATGGCCAAATACTTTGCTTCCGAAACGGCCGTGGAAGTGGCTACCGAATCCATCCAAATTCACGGAGGATACGGCTATACCAAGGACTATCCGGTAGAAAAATTCTACCGCGACAGTAAGTTATGTACCATCGGGGAAGGTACCAGTGAAATTCAGAAACTGGTAATATCCCGTGAATTGCTCAAGGATTAAATACATAAGGGGGCGTATCTACCACACCCGTTGCCCCCACACCAACTCAGCTCTATACCATACCAATGTAAACCAAACTATGTGTTGTGCCCGGATTAATAATCCGGGCTTTTTATTGGCCCAACCACTCCTTGATATCTGCTACCCTATCCCGGCTCACCACCTCGGTGCGGTCGTGTGGTTGCAATATTGCCTTGAGCCGGCTGCCGGAATAAACCGTCAGGGATCGTACCGCCCCCAGGCTTGAAAAACAGGATCGATTCAGACGGAAAAACAGGCGCGGATCCAGCATTTGCTCCAACTGTTCCAGGGTGTAGTTTACGGCGTGTTTGTGGCCAGCCTCCCGCAGCACCATCCAGGTCACCTTGTGCTCGCTGTAGAAATAAGCTACCTGATCCAGGGCTACGGGTAAAAGGGAATCTCCCTTGCGCACCAGAAACCGATCTTTGTAAGTAGGTTTCTGTCGAAGCATTCCGGCTAGCTCCTGCCATAACCCCTGATCGGGCGTGGCAGCACGTTGCACTTCCCACTTTTCAATGGCTTTGGCCAATCGCCTGGGTTCCACTGGTTTCAGAAGATAATCAATACTGTGCCACTCAAAAGCCCGCAGTGCGTATTGATCGTAAGCAGTGGTAAATACAATGGGAAAAGAAAGCTCAACTTGTTCCCCGATATCAAAACTAAGGCCGTCCCCTAATTGAATATCAAAAAAACCAAGGTCGGGTAATTGATTTGCCGATCTAAACCAGTCAACCGCGTCGGAAACAGATGGCAACACGGCCAGGCATTTCGCCCGGGGCCGCAACCTTTGGATCTGCTCCCACAATCCCTGAGCGGCCAACTTTTCATCCTCGATCAATACGACGTTCATCCTGCATTGGTATTAATGGTAAACCGACACAGAAAGTATCAGCTTCCGGTTGAACAACAATGTCTTTTCCCGTGAGGTGTCGGTAGCGGTCCCTGATATTTTGCAGGCCCAGACCGGTGGTACCTCGCTTGGCTACCGCAGCGCGGCGTTCGTTGCGAACCCACAGGATACCATCCCCTGAGCCTATATTTATGCGCAATGGTTGATCCTCCCGTATATCATTGTGCTTTACCACGTTCTCTACCAGCATTTGCAGGCTTAAAGGAATTATACCCTTAGCTCCCTGTCCAGGATCTATATCAAATTGAACCTGCAGGCTTTCGCCAAAACGGGTTGCCAACAGGGAAAGATATGCCTCTAAAATATCCAGCTCCCTATCAAGTGTGACGACCTCTTCCCGGTTTCCTTCCAGCACATACCGGTATACCTTGGATAGCTGGCGAATAAACCGGGCCGATTGGTCGGCATCCTGGTACACCAGGGTATGTAATACATTCAGGCTATTAAATAAAAAATGCGGATTAACCTGTTGACGAAGCAGTTCGTATTCGGAAGCCACATACGCCTGTTTTATCTGTTCGGCTTCGAGGATCGATGTCTTCCACTGACGCAGGAATTCCCGACCGTGGACCACACCGCTGATTACGCCCGTCACCAAAAAAATAACTAAAAATTCGCTCAGCGAAATGGACCTGATAACCCGCAGTGGATTTGCATTACAGCATACCCAGGCAGAAACCACATTAGTTAACAGGGTAGCAACAACCACCAGAACAATGGTAAGGCAAGCAGTGACCAGAAAGTGCCGAACAGGCTGGTCGACCCAAGACAGATGCACGTGATTGGCAACGGTATACAGACCCGAAGTCAGGGTGGCAGTAAGCAAAAAATTGAAGAGGTAATTGATCCCAAAATTGGAGAGGCTGTGATCTGAACTCAAACCCCAGGTGAATGCACTAATTAGCAAGGCTAATAATAGTACGCCTGCGGACGATCGCACCCACTGTGGGGTTTCCCGAATTCTAACGGTACTCATATTTTTCGTTATCGCAATAGGTAAAAGGTACGGATATTTAGAGCGTGTTTGGGATTTATCCTTTGGACTGCAAATGTCTATTATACCGACAACGAAGTGGTTTGGGAATCCAAACCACTTCGGGTCGAGTATATACTCGCGTGAAAAGGTTGGGCAAAGCCCAATCCTTTTCGGAAGCGG
>JASBTH010000483.1 GCA_030148525.1 Saprospiraceae bacterium
CCGGAGGATCGCACACCAAAAAGGGGGATGCCCTTTCGGACATCCCCCAGGTTATGCTTGCGTTAATGTAGTCTGCAGATTGAAAGGAGTTGAATCATCAACTCATTTCCACCTTAGCGTACTATCGGTTACCTCCGAAGATGTACCGTACACCCACCTGCATCTGCCAGCGAGAAGAACGCAGGCCAAAATCGTCGATATTGCCATCCCATGGATCCCGTCCTTCGATCAAATCTGGGTTGATCGTATACTCAGGAGTAGTGCGGGTACCCGGAGGGAAGCCAAGGTTGTTCTCCAACTGAACAATTTCATACGAACCAAAGCTCGGCGCAAACCGGATGATACCCCATTCGGGATTCAGCATGTTCGTAAAGTTAAAGATGTCAACCGAAAGCTGAATGGTGTTGCGCTGGCCATTTGCCATTTCGATGTAGAAATCCTGCAGGAAGCGAAGATCTAACGTGAACTGGAAGGGCAGTTGGGCCGTGTTGCGCTCGACGTAATCACCACGGAAATCATTCAGACCGTCGTTGTTAGAGATGAACTGGTCAAGTAGTTCCCATTGCTGCTCAGGCGAGTAGGTTTGTCCGTCGTATTCCAATTCAACCAATGGAATTTGGTCGAAGCTATTGGGTACAAAGAACAATTCGTTATCGCTAAAGCCACCGTCATCCACAAAGCGGAAGTTAGAAGCATCAATAGCGTAAGTAAAGTACCCACCAGTTTGACCATTCAGGTTAAGGGACAGTTTGGATTTACCACCGAATCCACCAGCGATGGGGTAGTCGATTTCGTAGGCAAACTGACCAAATACCCGGTGACCAGCAGCAAACGTTGAACGCTGAGCGTCAATCAGGTTGTTACGTCCATTTTGGTTGTAAAAACCACGCCATTGCGATGAGTTTTGCGATGATGTTCCATCGAAGAGCGAATAGGAATCGCCGTAAGAGTAACTGGCTGATCCGCTAAAGCCATTCGTGAATGGTTTAGTCAGGGTAAACGCAAAGTTGTATCCATACCCTTCATCCGTATTGCTGGCCAGGTAAATACCCGTATAACGGGGATCGACAACATCGTCACCAAAGCCGGCGGAAACACCGTTGAACAATGGACGATCGTCAGGGCCGGCACCGGTCAAATTCCGCGTGGAAGGCTTCAACTGGAAGTTTTGGTAACGAACGAAGTTCATGTTCTTCGTAAAGATACCTTCAAAGGTAGCGATCAATCCACCGGGTAGTTTGCGGTCAATAGCAAGGTTCAATTTCATAACCTGTGGCAGACGGAAATCTTCTGCAAAAAGGTCAACCTGACCAGATGGGATGATGTTGTTAGGATCAATCTGAGTGATTGGGTTACCATTGTCGTCGAATCGCACTGGTTGTTCTTGTACATCAGGGTTGAAAGGAACATCATTTTGCTCCACTTCACCTACATTCAGACCGTAGTTATTGTAAGCACCACCGGGCCAAACCAGAGGAATTCGTGAGGTGAAAATACCGATACCACCACGGACCTGAGTAGTATTATCTCCGGTAACATCCCAGTTGAAGCTGAAGCGAGGAGAAAACAGCAACTGCGTTCCAATGAAATCGCCCGTACGTGCGCCACGCAGGTCATATCCCTGAGCTTCGATGGCTGGTACTGTTTCGTTATTGAAAGATCTGTTCAATGGCACATCGGTTGGCCAGATTGGCATATCTACCCGCAGGCCACCAGTCAACTTCAGGTCATCATTAACCTGCCATTCATCCTGCACGTAAAAGCCAAGCAGCATCTGCTCAAAAGCGGCAATAGCTGCTGACTCATCACCAGCCACATTATCCACCTGAGAGAAAGATCGCTCAAATTCGGTGGCAGGCATGCCGGCGAGGAACTGTTCAACACCAGTCATGTCATCGTTGTCGAACCACTGGTAGCGACCGTAGTTGTTACGGATAAACAGGTTAGCAGCGTTGAAGTATTCAAAGTTAACTCCGAACAGGGCCGAGTGATTTCCTTTGTACAGGGTCAGGTCATTGTTTACTGTAATGACATCCTGATCGAGGCGGTTAGCCGTGGAGAAGCGCGCTGCACCAAAGCTGACTGTTCCGAAGCCATCTTCCAAAGACACTGTAGGGAAGTCCGGTCCAAAAGGATCACGGTCATCACGAACAATAGTAGCACCCACCGTCAGCTTGTTGGAGAGAGTATTGCTGAAAATAGAGCTCAGCTCCAGTGCAGAGGAATTTGTTTCGGATACGAAAAATTCGGAACCGTTCACAAAGTTGATGCTACCATTGGAAGAGCGGCGTGCTTCCAGGTTCTCAGCCGTCCGGTAGGAGTGGCGGAAGCTCAATTTGTGCTTTTCGTTGATGTTCCAGTCCAGTTTACCCAGGATAAAATCACCTTCCAGGGTAGCAACGGTATTGTCGTATACACCTACATCATATCCGTAGCTCTCCCGGACAAAGTTGGCCAGATCCTGAATACCACCAGCGTCTAATTCACCACGATAATTGGCGACATTGAAGGGCTGTGGCGTTTGGTCACGCTGCAGTTCAGCGTTCACGAAGAAGAAGAGTTTATTCTTCACAATAGGGCCGCCCAGGCGAAAGCCGTAGGTTTCAGCCGAGAAATCGGAAAGCGGGCCGCGTTCCTCGCCACCTGGTGTATCACCGGCCAGAGCTTCGTTGCGCAGGAAGTAGTAAGCAGAACCCTCAAATTTGTTGGTACCAGAGCGGGTAATGGCGTTGATGGCACCACCTGCGAAACCAGACTGACGAATATCGAAAGGAGCAACCGAAATGGTAAACTGCTCGATAGCATCCAGAGAGATCGGCGAAACACCGGTTTGTCCACCGTTTTGTCCGTTATCAGCCAAACCAAACGCATCGTTGCTTACTGCACCGTCAAAATAGATGGTATTAAAACGATTGTTCTGACCGGCCAGAGAGATAGCAAATCCATCGGTATCCTCGGTAATATTTGCCAGTGGATTCAAACGGGCAAAGTCGGCAATAGAACGGGAAATAGTCGGAACGTCATTGATAGTCCGCTCATCCACTACCGTTTTTTGACCATCGGCGTTACCGTCGAAGATGTCATTGGGATTGGCCGAAATAGTAACAGCCTCGATGTCGTAGGCAGTCTCAGAAAGTTCCACGTTCATCTGGAAAGACTGTCCCAGAGCCAGGTAGATGTTTTCTTTAACCAACTCTTCGTAACCGGTGTAGGTAACGGTAATACGGTAAGGACCGCCTACTCGCATGCCAGGGATACGATACAGACCATTTTCGTTGGTAGCTACCCCGTAGGTCGTACCGGAAGGCGTGTGTATCGCCAGAACGTTGGCACCAATAAGTTCTTCGCCATTGGTGTCAGTCACGCGTCCGTTCATGGAAGAGGTGGTCACCCCTTGTGCCAGAACCACGTGTTGCGTCAAAATAACCAGGGCCAGAGTACCCAGGAACTTCAACAGCTTAAGTGAATTCATAACTAGTGAGTTTGATTGTGTAATAAGGACGCAGCAAAAGTACCCAGCCCGTGTTAAGCCTTCGTAAACCCAAATTTAAACTTCCATGAAAGTCCGTAAACACCTTGTTGTAGCACCGGATCAGAAATAAAATTCGGTAGTAACTCCATTAATATGAGATAATATGTTTTTGGCATCCAATTTTCGGCAATTGTTTGGAGCCGACAATTCCGCAATGGTGACTATTTGTTAACCCTGGGTTAACATAAGGTTAACATAGCTGCCATAGCAATTCTATTCCAGGTTTTGGGTTTACCTCCTTCGCCCTTTCCCTCTTTCGCTAAAGCTTCAGCGGGCTGAGAAGGAATTTTCAATGTATAGTGTTTAATTTTTAATGAATAGTTTTTAATTAAGAACGTGCCTAGCCCCTCCATCCGTACGGACTTCGGCGCCCGCGGAACGGCACTAGGACAAATAAACGTACCCGATGTAGAGGGTTAATTCATGGGGTATCAATACATGTTTTAAGTTCCCGGTCAAACTACTTGGACCATAAACCAAACCTGAATTCCCCTAATCTCCTAATCCCCAGGTCGAGAAAAGCAGACGCGATAAATCGACGTATCTACTTAAGGTCTGGTCGCACGGTCGACCTCCCCTTCACCACCGCACCTGCTTCCACCGGCCGATCCGTAGCCAGTATATCAGCCCCTAAATCCAGGTATTCCAGATACAGGCTGTCCCCGCGAGCAGCGACCCGTTGATCGAGGTTGCCCAGGGTGCCCAATATGGCGGGGATATCGTAGGTGTGCAGCGTATCGAATAGCGCTTTTGGACTGAGGCGCGTACCCGTGAAGGCCACCATTCGTTCAAAGGGAATGTCCGTACCCTTCATACGCTGCCATTCCTCCTCATTGCGGATGCTGACCGAGATCATCAGGTCTTCATTCAGGTCATGCACCAGCTTCGCATCTTCGGTATTGTAGGTGATAACCACTACGTAGTCAACCATACCTTTTTCCTCGATCAATTCAACTACCTGTGCGAAGTCGACACCCCGTTTCACGTCTACCGAGAGAAGAGCTTTTCCATTAGCGTAATCCAGTGCTTCCGCAAAAGTGGGAATGCGATACCCGGTGGTTTTACCCTGATCATCAACCAGGAAGAGGTCTTTCATAGTCGACCAGGGTGTTTTCTGCACGGTTCCCGTGCCGGTAGTGGTACGGTCCAGACTGTTGTCGTGCATTAGGATGAGTGTGCCATCGCTGGTCACATTTACATCGCATTCCAGCATGGCCGGTGTGCGCTCCAGAGTATAGGCAAAAACCTCCAGTGAATTTTCCGGGAAACCGGCAATATCGCGGCCTCCCCGGTGAGCGGAGATCATTGGCATCAGGCGACTACCGGGTACCATCAGATCAGGCAATTCGCCGTTGGCAATGACCATGGCGTTAGGGTGCCGGTCCACAGAATCGGGTAGGGTAGTGGGCTCTTCTACACCCGGACCAGCTTCGGCAGGTCTATTTTGGCGACAGCCAATCAATACCAGACCAAAGATTAAAAGAAACCAGAAAGCGTGCAATCGGGACATGTGTCGTTTTTTTAGTAAGAATCCGCTAAAATAAACAACCCATATTACCCTCAGGTGAATCAAGTCTATTTATACCACTTAGGGAGCGGTATATTCGAACAACTTCATTCCAGGAGTAGATCATTTCAGGGAAAATGTGTAATGTACTGGCAGAATAGCAAATGGATATGACCGAAGAGAAACCAAAGCTGGGAATAGCCCTCTCGGGCGGCGGGGCACGCGGGATTGCGCACATCGGGGTGCTCAAAGCCCTGCGCGAGGAAGGCATCATCCCCGATGTGCTGGCGGGGGCCAGTGCCGGTGCCATCATCGGTGCCTTGCACGCCGCCGGGAAAACTCCGGAGGAGATGCTGAACTTCGTAAAGGACAGCAGCATCTGGCGCATTTTCCGGGTGGGTATTCCCTACGATGGGTTGACCAAACTAACTTACCTCCGTCAGCGTCTCAAGGAAACCTTGCAGGAGGATTCTTTTGAAGCCCTGCAGCATAAGCTATTTGTGACGGTAGCCAACCTGAATACCGGGCAGTTGCGCACAGTCAGTGAGGGTCCCCTGTTCGATTTTGTAGTAGCCTCCAGCTCAGTCCCTCTGGTATTTAAACCCATTGAAATCGATGGTGAATTATACGTGGATGGTGGCTTGATAAACAACTTGCCGGTAGAACCCCTGCTCGACGAAGCCCAACATGTCCTGGGGGTCAATGCCATGCCTACCTTACCGGTAACCAATAAGGATATTCAAACCGTTTTCGGTATTGCCACCCGCTGTTTTGAATTGAGTATTTATGCCAATAGCCGGGCCAATATCAATCAATGCCACCTGGTGATAACCCCCGAAGAGCTGCAGCAGTACCACATTTTCCAATTCAATAAATACCAAAGCATCCACGACATCGGTTACCGGGCGGCAAAGAAAGCCATGCCCGATATTGTCAGGATGCTTGCGGATTAGCTGCCGGTTTAAAGGTACTGACGTGCTTGATTGCGGCATCTACGGCCTTGGCTTCCTGTTGTTTGCGTTGTTCCGACCACCCCAGTGCTTGTTGGAAATCATCGAGAATTACCGGCAGGGAAGGACGAATACTCGGTAAGTTGAAATACAGGCGCCCCGACCGACGATTGAAGAAGTCCAAAGCTGTCTGTGCCAATTCGTATTCCCGGGTATACCAGGCTTCGACACGAGTCAGTGTTAATTCGGGATCATCCGTTTTCCAGGTGTCCCATTGCTGTAGTATCCGTTCGGTTTCCTTACCGTAATTAGACACCAGGTAAATGGCATGGTAGGGTGACAAGCCCAATGGCTTGATGCGTTCCGCAATTCCTTCCCAATACCTGCGTACGGCCTTACCGTCGTTAAATGGCCCTCCGTGGAGCGGAATTTTCTTGGTTTGAGTACCGGGTAATGATCGGTTGTGTTCCCTTTGAAAACGCTCTGCTACCACATCCACCACCCGCTCGGCCATTTTGCGGTAACCGGTAAGTTTTCCACCGGCAATGGAGATCAATCCTGTCTCGGATTCGAAGATTTCATCCTTCCTCGACATTTCAGAAGCCGATTTACCCTCCTCATGGATCAGGGGGCGCAGGCCAGCCCAGCTCGATTCCACATCCGACACGGTCAGGTTGGCTTCTGGAAACATTTGATTGGTGGCATCCAGCAAATACGTCACATCCTCCAGATCGATGGGTATATGGTTAAGGTCGCCCTCGTAGGGGGTGTCGGTGGTCCCGATGTAGGTGGTGCGGTGCCGGGGGATGGCAAACATCATCCGCCCGTCGGGAATATCGAAGTACACGGACTGTTTTAATGGAAAGCGGTCATGAGGAACTACGATATGAACTCCTTTAGAAAGGAATAGGTGCTTACCCGACAGTGATTTATCTTTCTTACGCAGCTTGTCGACCCAGGGGCCGGCAGCACTGATTATATACTTAGAGTGGATATCAAATTGATCTCCTGTGAGTACATCCTCACACTGCACTCCACGGACGCTTCCTTCCTCGTAGTTGAAGTCTATCGCTTTCACGTAATTCGCACTTAATGCATCGTACTGGTAGGACGTTTTGATGTTTTCAATGGTTAGCCGGGCATCGTCGGTGCGATACTCGGCGTAATATCCGCCTCCGACCAGAATGTCGGTGCGCAGCAGTGGCTCTTTGCCTATCGTCTCCTCCTTGTCCAACATTTTTCGCTTATCTGACCCTTCCACACCGGCTAGTATATCGTATACCCAAAGCCCCAAAGAGGTCGCCATCTGACCGTAGGTTCCCTCTTTAATGAGTGGAAGCAGCATCTTTTCGGAGGTTACCAGGTGCGGAGCCAAACGGTGCACAATCGCCCGTTCGCGACCAACTTCCCTCACCAGTTGAATCTCTAATTGTTTGAGGTAGCGCAGTCCGCCGTGGATGAGTTTAGTGGATTTACTACTGGTCCCGGAGGCAAAATCACCCTTTTCAATGAGGGCCACTTTTAATCCGCGAGAGGCTGCATCCAGAGCGATACCGGCCCCGGTAATACCACCTCCGATAACGGTCAAATCAAATTCCTGGCTGGCTAGAGCTGAGAGTACTTCTGGACGTTTGTGTGCAGCGAGCATATTTCGAATATTGGACACTAAGGTGAAGATACACCGATCTATAGGTTCAAAATGAACCAGACCGGATATGGTTCACCCGGCTTCTTATTGTACAAAATACAATAAGAGCCGAATAGATGCAAAAAGGAAGGGTCTTCGGTTAAAAACCGAAGACCCTTTTCCTGCTGTTATACCGCTTTTTTGTCGGTATATACTTGTTTGATTCCAACACCTTAGTTGATATAGATCTTTTGATCAGGGAGTACGATCTCGCTTTTCTCAAGCTTATTCAAATCGCGCAACCGCTGCTCGTCGATTCCGAGCTTTTGGGCGATAGAACGCACCGTATCGCCATTCTGCACGGTGTAGGTCTGGCGATTAGAGGCTTGCAGCGCATTATTCCGTTGGTACAATTGCTCAGACTGGTCGGTATAGCGTCCGGCCGTATTATTGGTCCCTGTTGCCGATCGCATTTGCGGTACGGCACCGTATGCACTTGGTCCTGGGTTGGTAGCGCCTTTAGCGGTAAACGAGGAATTGGCAGCAGACCTTTTGTCATTACCAAATTCCTGCAGCGGGCGGTTTTCGTTGTAAGAACCCGGAACCGGACCGTAATAGTCCATAGCGGAATACTGACGACTGGTTTCGTTACTGGTTTCCTGCGCATTCATTGGCATACCGTAAGAGCTGGGACCAGGTGCGCCTTTGGACCGCATAGCGCTCCTGTTCGATACATCCTGTTGATTACCCGGTTGGAACTCGCTGGGATAGTCAGCATAAGGTTCAAAGTTGGCATTTGGATCGTAATAGGGA
>JASBTH010000536.1 GCA_030148525.1 Saprospiraceae bacterium
TCGTGGGTGATATTGGTGTACAGGCGGGTCTTGGTCGTGTCCAGCTCTTTAAGGCGGGCCGCTTCCGCCTGTGCCAGTTGCCGGTTGAGTTGGAAGCGGTACAGCAGATAGAGCAATCCCAAAGCCAGGGCCCCGTACAGCGCCTTGCTCCAGGGTGCCCAGTACCAGGGCGGCAGAATGCGAATGTCCAGCACCGCATCCTCCGTACTCCACACGCCCGAGTGGTTGGCCGCCTGCAGACGAAAGGTGTAGTTGCCCGGTGGCAGGTTGGTATAGGTGGCCGAAGCACGGTCGTAATCTGTATTGGTCCAATCGTTGTCGTAGCCCTCCAGGATGTAGCGGTAGGTCACCTCCTTGGGAAAGGTATACACCATCCCCGTGAATTCCAGGGAAAAGTTGTTTTGGGTATGCGCCAGCGTAAGATCCCGCGTATACGGCATGGTCACCTCCAGCGGACTGGTACCCAGCGAATCACCGTAGGTGTCCCGCACCGGCACCGGCACGTTATTGAACAGCAGATCGGTAATGGTGGGGCGCGGCGGGTGCGGGTTGGGCTGGAGGTCGTTGAGGTTGAATTGGTAAACGGCATTTTGGGTTCCTATATAGAAATTTTGATTCTTCTCCATGCTGAAAAGGGGGTACTTCCCAATAAAACTTTTATCCGAAAAGGGGCTAAAATCAAAGTTTATGTTTGCATAATTAAATCTATTCAACCCATATTCCGTTAACATTATAAACTTACCATTTGACTCCACCTCAAACGAAATAAATCGACCACGTTTATGATTAGAATTGAATTGATTTAATATTTTCACACTTGGGACATTCTTAAATCTTTCTTCTTTTGGTAAGAAGATAATTTCGGACATATAGGCCGACCCAATTAATAAGTTACCAAAAGAATCTTGGGCCAGTCTGGTTAGTGTACGTACTGGAGAGAATTGATCACTTTCAAACTTCAATTCCACCTCGCTAAAAACATTTTCCTTTGGAAAAAATTTTACTAATCCGTTTGTCTGTGTGGCAATCCATAAAAACTCTCTATTTACATCTTCGATGACTTTGTGAATACCCCAGGCAGGAAAGCCTTTAGGTAACGAACCATTAGCGGAGAAAAATTTATGTGTTCCAGTTTTAGGATTATATTTATGCATACCTAAATCCCATGTGCTTTCTTGTCCTAATCCAGGAGGATAAGAATAAAAATAATTAATACCCTTTGAATCTAAAAAGGGCACCTGAATAAAAAAGCTATCTAGGTCAAAGGGAAGGTTTTCGTTTTTATATGGGTACACTTTTTTTGCCTCCCAATCTATTAACCACGTTGAACCAGGCTTTAGAGTCTTAATTAGAAAAATCCCCCCCCTCACCTTTTGACCTAATAATTCTATCAAAACTGATATCATCATGACTTGGGAATTCACTTGGATGTTGTAGCCAACCCATAATATTTTCATCTAAAGCGATATAACAAAGACCAAAATTTGTTAATGCTAGTAATGTGTCCTTGCTGATCTCAATAGAGGAGCCAAAAACAACTTCCTTTTTATGTTTTGAATAGAGAGTATCTGACATTACATATTTACTGAAATTACGTCTCTCAAAGTCAACAACATACAACCCGTGACCACCTGTTCCTACCCAATATCTACCTTTAGAATCCTTGAATATTGCTCTAACATTATTCGCTTCAAATCCATTAATAAATGGTGCCTCCGAAGGAATAAAAAATGTTTTTTTTGTTCTTAATTCATAAAATTTCACCCCATCCTCAAAGTACCATAATATATCTCTGCCATTTCCACGTCCACTATTACTTGATAGGTAACTTTTTGAAAATTTAATTGGAAATCGACCTGAAATTTTATTTAAATCATAACCTAGCTGAACTATTTGCGAATCGGTAGCATACCAAAGTTTATTTTCGAAATCAACTCCAACAGGAAATACTTTTTCATTATCCTTCATTTTATTTAACCAAAATGGAATGGACTTATACTCACCTGTAGAAATCCTGTAGTACTTCTCTTCCCCTTTCTTTGTTTGCATATATATATAATCCTCATGTAGTGGAAAGACTGTACGAATAAAGGATTCTCTTGACTTTGTAAAAAAACAAATACTCTGACCACTATTGGTCTTAACTTCATAGTAAGAATCAATACCGAAGCTATCTGGTAAAACTTCTATTTTCTTCGATGGAAATGAATATATTTCGGGAGTTCTAAAAAAATCTTCCCCTTTAGAAAAGATTCTTTTACTTCCACCTTTAAAAATTATTAGGCTATGTTCGTTATGTGCTTGAATATTCGTCACCCAGGGTGAAACCATTAAAGATGTTGAATCTTTCCAATTTGAAAAATAGGAAGTAATTTTTTGCCCATCATATCTTGCAAACCCTTGAGTTGTGCCAATCCAAATAAACCCATCTTCATCCTCAAACACTGCATCTACCCAATTGGAAGGCAAACCATCTTCAACAGTAAGATGATCTACTATATAATTTTGCCCTTTAGTAGTTGTGCAAAAAATGAAAAAAATGAAAAAAAATAGCGTTCCCCGAACAGCAAGCATGAATCTCCAGTGTTTCTTCCTATCAAGATACCGAAATTACTGCGGGAAAGAATTGACCATATGTTCCAAATTTAAGATCAGAGGTTTGAGATCAGAGGTCAGAAGTAATCCCTTACGTGTGACTCTATGTACCTCCGTGGTAAAAAACGGTGCACGCGAAACGGTCGACGGATTACGGTAGAAATAGAGGTCTGAGGTCTGAGGTTTGAAGTAATATCCTCCGTGTGACTCTGTGTGCCTCCGTGGTAAAAAACGCTGCACGCGATACGGTCCACGGCCGACGGCAGCATCCGAGGTTTGAGATTAGTACCCACGCCACCTACTACACAACCGCTCCGGTATTCCGAAAATATCACGTAACGATCAAATTCCTAACACAACCGTTTTAAGAAGGTCCGATTAACCAATCAAAATCCAGATCAGCTTTGCTTTCTAAGATCAAAAACGCCATAAAAGGTTTCCTAGGAACTACCGACCCCATCATGATCCAGATCTACCGGGGATATGCCTCCGGCGAAAGGATGTTTCTGAAGGGACGCGTACTGGAAGATGAAAACCTGGCCAACAGTAAAAACAGCCGGTTCTTTCGCATTGCCATCGATTCGTTCAAGCGGTTCGAAAGTGATGAAATACCGAATGCCGCCCTTCGTCTGACCATTGGCGACCACCAACTGGAGTGTGAAACCGACCGGGAAGGCTACTTTACCGTGAAACGCCCCTGGCGGACCACGCCACCCGCTACCACCGAAGAATGGGTACCCGTAGCGGCGGAACTGACCGACCCGACACCAAAGGACGACTCTCCCGTGACCGGTGAAGGCGAAATACTGTTCTCCCCCAGCAGTGCCTCTTTCGGGGTGATCACCGATGTGGACGATACCGTTTTGCAGACGCACGTTAGCTCCCGCATGAAGTTGAAAATGCTTTATACCACCTTCTTCAAGAATGCGTTCCAGCGCGTGCCCATGGAGGGAATGGTCAACGTCATGCAGCAACTATCGAAAGGCAAGGGAAAGAATCAGACAAACCCCATTTTCTATGTCTCCCACAGTCCCTGGAACATCTATGACCTGATCGATCAATTCCTCGATATACAAGAATTTCCCAAAGGACCCATTCTCCTGCGCGACTACGGCCTGAAGCCCGCCGGCCCGTTTTCTGATCACAAGACGAAAAGCATTGTCGATATTCTCGACACCTATCCCGATCTACCCTTTGTACTGTTAGGCGATTCGGCCGAACACGATGCCGACTTCTACATCGATATTGCCGAGCGCTTTCCCGGGCGCATCAAAGCCATTTACATCCGACAGACTCGGGATACCAAAAACGCCCGCCGCATTAAGCAACTCATCGAAGATACAGCCCACGTGGATGCGGTGCTGGTCCGCGAGTCAAATGAGATATTGGAACACGCTCGGGGGGCGGGGCTTGTTTAGCTATCTTGAAATGATGAATGTTGAATGATGAATGCTCACTGATCAATGCTCAATGTAACGTTAATTGCTAACCACTAAAGTGGTATGGATATAATCGTGTCTATTCTCAAACCCACCACTAAAGCGGTCCTGCCCGACGCAGGAGGGTGGACTTATTATATGCTTCAACTCGTCGCATATCTTTAATTACATTTTTACCACCCAAACAATCAACCCCATTTTGGCGAATGCCAAAAAACCAATCGATTCATTGAGCAATGAGCACCGAGCACTAAGCATTCACACTTGGCGAAGCAGATGGGCTAAAACAGCCAACTGCAGACTGGTGACTGCCTACTGCTAACTGAAACCTCCCTTTGGGCGAAAGCCTAACAATACAAACCGACTCATTGAGCACTGAGCA
>JASBTH010000485.1 GCA_030148525.1 Saprospiraceae bacterium
GCCCTATGGTCGAAACGCGATCAGGGGTCAGTGTCGAGATGACCAGTGATCAGAAAATAATGGTACGTTGGGTCGATGTAGCGGGCCGTATTTTGGCACAGTCCAAGCAGGGATTTACCAAGGGGGTGAACCGGCTGGCAGTGCCGGCAGAAGTAGCTTCCTATCCCGGAGGTGTGGTTTGGGCACAGTTGACCGATGAGCGGGGGAATCAGCAGGTGATTACCGTGCCCATCTTCCGCTAGGGATCTTCTTCAGATCCTTGGCAACAAATTCAAAAATAACAAAAGGGATAAGGCACGCAGCCTTATCCCTTCGTTCTATACTCAGCAAAATGACTATTGTAAAATAGTATATTCTTAGCTGGCTACTTCTTGTTCCTGAACACCAGAAACGAGTAGTGCCAATTCGTTATTCAGTACCTCCAGAAAGCCACCGCCAATTTGGAAAATCAAAGACTTACCGGCTTCGTCGGCTGTTTTGATCGTTCCGGACTCTTCGTCGAAATAGCGGTGTTCACCGGCTGAGGTTACGATGGTAACTTCGCCAGCTTCCAGGGCTGAAACGATAGGAGCGTGATTTTTAAGAACCTGGAATTCACCCGAAACACCGGGCACTTTGACCGATTCGATCCTTCCGTGAAAGATCTCTTTGTCGGGAGTCAATACGGTGATATTCATAAGGTATGTCATTCTCGATCACGCTACCGGGGCAGCGTCATCATTATTTGAGGATGAAGATTCCCCGTCGGGTGCCAGCACCCGACGGGGATCAATACGATTTCGTTTAGGCAGCTTCGGCCAGCATTTTCTTACCAGCTTCGATCACATCGTCGATCGTACCTTTCAGGTTGAATGCCGCTTCGGGGTATTCGTCCAGTTCACCTTTGATGATCATCTGGAAACCACGGATGGTTTCTTCGATTGGAACGAATACGCCGGGGATACCGGTAAACTGCTCAGCTACGTGGAACGGCTGTGACAGGAAGCGCTGAACGCGACGTGCACGGTGCACCACTTGCTTGTCTTCGTCCGACAATTCTTCCATACCGAGGATGGCGATGATATCCTGCAGCTCTTTGTAGCGCTGGAGGATATTGATCACGTTCTGGGCGGTTTGGTAGTGCTCGTCACCAATAATGGCCGGATCCAGGATGCGGGAAGTAGAATCGAGCGGGTCGATGGCCGGGTAAATACCGATGGCCGCCAGCTTACGACTCAGTACCGTTGTTGCATCCAGGTGAGCAAAAGTGGTTGCGGGAGCGGGGTCTGTCAAGTCATCCGCAGGTACGTAAACGGCCTGTACGGAGGTAATAGAGCCACGCTTAGTAGAGGTAATACGCTCCTGCATCAGACCCATCTCCGTCGCCAGGGTGGGTTGGTAACCTACAGCCGAAGGCATACGTCCCAGCAGAGCCGATACCTCAGAACCTGCCTGAGTAAAACGGAAGATGTTGTCGATAAAGAACAGAATATCGCGACCGCCGGTTGGATCATCCAGATCACCATCGCGGTAATACTCGGCAATGGTCAGTCCGGACAAGGCCACGCGAGCACGTGCTCCCGGAGGTTCGTTCATCTGACCGAAGACGAAGGTGGCTTTGGAGTCTTCCAGCTCTTCCAGGTTGACCTGGCTGAGGTCCCAGCCGCCTTCTTCCATGGAATGCATGAAGTTTTCACCGTACTTGATAATACCGGCTTCGAGCATCTCCCGCATCAGGTCATTACCCTCGCGCGTACGCTCACCAACACCGGCGAATACGGAGATACCATCGTATCCCTTGGCAATATTGTTGATCAATTCCTGAATCAGTACGGTCTTACCTACACCGGCACCACCGAACAGACCTACTTTACCACCCTTCATGTAGGGCTCGATCAGGTCGATCACCTTAATACCCGTGAACAGTACCTCTTTGGAGGTGGACAGCTCTTCGTAGGTAGGCGGATTGCGGTGGATGGGATAGGGGTTATCTGATTCAACGGCGGGCAGACCATCGATAGGTGCGCCTACTACGTTGAACAAACGGCCTTTAATAGCAGTACCGGTCGGCATAGAAATAGCCTTACCGGTATCCGTAACCTCGGTTCCGCGGGTCAGACCGTCGGTTGCGTCCATTGCGATGGCACGTACACTGTCTTCTCCCAGGTGCTGTTGCACCTCGAGGACGAGTACTTCGCCATTCGGCTTTTTAATTTCGAGGGCATTGAAGATCTCGGGAAGACCTTTCTCCGTGTCGAAGATAATGTCGATCACAGGCCCGATCACTTGTTTAATACGACCGATATTTGCCATAACTGATTCAACTCTTTAGAATTCCGTAAAATGGTGCTTAAAAATCGCTGCAAATTTAGTCTTTTATGCTGATAATCAAAAGAAATATCGGTATGGTTACGGGCCTGAAATCCACGGATGGTGCGGCCTGCGTAACCCTGCTGCCATTTTATCCAAGAGATTGAGGCTAGGCGAAATATTATTCCCTTTTTTTGGCGCAAGCCAAGCCTTTGTTCGGTGTGTTTCGCCATCTTGGCCGACACCATTTTCGTTTGTTTTTGGTAAAAAATGGGGTACTTCCCTCATTCTTATACCGACAACGAAGTGGTTTGAGGCTCCAAACCACTTCGAGTCGAGTATATACTCGCGTGAAAAGGTTTGGCAAAGCCCAAACCTTTTCGGAAGCGGTATAGTTGCTGACACCTGAAAATACATGCAAAAACCGCTCATTTCAGTCCTCATGCCCGTGCGTAATGCTGCTCCCTGGCTTTCCGATTGCCTCGAAAGCTTGCTCGCGCAGTCGTATACATACTGGGAACTGCTGGCCGTAAATGATCATTCTACCGATGAAAGCGGGGATATCCTGAAGGCTTTCGCCAAAAAAGACAGTCGTATTACAGCCCACCCCGCTAGTGGTACCGGAATCATCCCGGCCCTGCGTCTGGCCTATGAGAGGTCTTCGGGTGCGCTGATTACCCGGATGGACGCCGACGATCTCATGCCAGCCCGTAAGCTGGAGTTGCTCCTGGGGGCCTGGCAAAAGGAAGGGGAGGGCTGCCTGGCCACCGGCTGGGTAAAATACATTTCTGAGGAAATTCTTCAGGATGGGTATCGGCGCTACGCCACCTGGCTCAACGAGCTGCAACGGCAGGGCAATCCGTTCCGGGCCATTTATCGCGAATGCGTCATCCCCTCCCCCGCCTGGCTCATGCACCGGCACGACCTGGACCGCATCGGTGCCTTCCATCCCGACCGCTACCCGGAGGATTACGATCTGGTGTTTCGCATGTACGCGGCGGGTCTGAGCGTTAGCAGTGCGCAGGAGGTCGTCCACATCTGGCGTGACCACCCCACCCGCAGTTCGCGTACCCGCCCCGAATACGCCCGTCAGGAATACTTCAAACTGAAGGTGCCCTATTTTCGGGAACTGGATTGCGACCCTGATCGCACCCTGGTGTTATGGGGTGCCGGAACCAAGGGCAAAAAGCTGGCCCGGCAGTTACGGGAACACAACCTGGATTTTCATTGGGTCTGTAATACCGCCAGTAAGTGGGGGCATCAGATTCAGGGGGTACAAATGGAAGCTCCCGGTGTGGTCGACGAATGGCCGGATCCCCAAATAATCCTAGCTGTTTCCGGTCCCGGCGATCAGCAGCAGTTGCGGAGTCAGTTTCAGGAGAAAGAAATGCGGGAGGGACGGGATTTTTTCTTTTTTGTATGAGGCGGGCGTTCGTTACCTTGGGGAGTACGATATGAACTGGAACACACTCACCAAAGCAATTTTAATGGGCACCGACCAAACGGTGGTTCCCGAAGCCTTGCGGTCTGAAACTGCCTGGCAGGAGGCCCCGGAGGATGCCACAGAGGCGCAGCGCCTCCTGCGAGTACTTGCCTACCAACGCCAAATGGTACGGGTAGCCCGGGAGTTCCCGGCGGTGTCGGAAGTACAGCTTCAGGAACCCCCGCAGATAGCTGATGGTGAGGTCCGGCCGGTTGTGGCTCCCCATCGTTTGTTTGAGCGCTTATTCTACGGTGCCTTCCAGGAGGTCATACCCGAAGCCCTGCGCTGGTTGGGGCATTACGGGGTACATATGCCAACCGAATTTTTACCCGAAGCCCTGCACTGGGCCGATCAACACCCCGGCCATCTGACGGACCTCGAAGCCGTTCTATTGCCCCGTGCGCGCTGGCTCATCGATCAGCATCCCCAATGGCGCGAAGCGGTGGGCACACCCCGGGCTGACCAATGGCTGCACGGGAATCCGGATCAGCGGTACCGGTATCTGCGGCATCTGCACGACCATGATCCGGAGGAGGCATTAGCTACCCTCCGCCAATCCTGGAAAGGAGAGCGCTCCGAAGATAAAGGTCGCTTTCTGACTATCCTGTCTCAGAATCCCAAAAGTGCAGACATTCCCTTTTTGGAGGAGTGTCTGCAGTCCGGATCGGAGACCATCCGTCAATTGGCGGGACGCGGACTCAGCCGCCTGCCCGACCACGAGTACCGCCATCGGGTTTTTGCGGAAGCAAATAAATGCCTGACCAAAGTAGATGGGGAAGGTTACCGAATTGACCTTCCCGCCCAACCGGACGCCGCCTGGGAAGCCCTGGGTATTTACCAAGCCCGCTCCGGCAAACGATGGACCCGGTCGGCCAAACAACAGGTGGCTAATCACCTCTGGAGTCTGGTGCCGCCCACCTTCTGGGAAGCCACCCTTAGCCTGGATACCAACGGCCTGCTGCGCTTTGCGAACCGGTCGGAGCTGATCGGGGCGGAGGCCCTGGCCGAAGCCGCTCTGCTGCATCGCGATATCAATTACCTGCTCACCCTGCTCGAGGGGTGGATCTACGCCGGTGCCGGAGACATGGATACGCGCTTGTCGGATTTTCACCGCAAGAAGATCGTACACGCCCTACCGGTTAAAGAGTTGGACAAGCTATTGGTCGAGGCCATGGCCTACGTGCCGGGAGGGAGTCGGGGCTTACGCCAAAAGATCACTGCCTGTTTGGTTGATCGGCCCTTTTCCTGGTCGGCCGCCTTAACCGTGGAGTACATTCAGGTGTTTATTAATCCCGTCTTTGCGGGCAGCTTCGATATACTAGATCTGCGATCCATTGGCGAAGACCTGGAACGGGTTTGCCTGCATGGCCACCCCGAGCAGTATCCCAATCTGCGGGCCACGCTGTTTCGGGCCCAGTCGGGCTACAAAGAATGGGATCAGCAGGTGGATCAGTGGTTGAAGCAGCTGCATTTCCGTAAGGAGATGATCGGTTATATTGAGAAGGAGTATAGGACTCCTATAAAGTGTGACGACCGGTAAAGTCTTTTGGATTCACTATGGAACTTCATCGCATTTATCTGGTTTATATGTCAGGGATATCTTGGTTATTTTACTATTGAAGATTGTTGAAAGGGAAGACTCGATTGACTGTATTACAATAGGCCAAGAAACTGTCACTGAATTCCATGCATCCGTAGCATGCGTCTGCCGGTGGAAGTAGTCTTGAACATAGGGGCACCTGTAAAAGCTCCCTCGCCCTGTGAAATCCGTGCAAAGCACGGGGCAAAGCTATTCCAAGGGGCTGGCCGCATCTCGTACCGCCGCTCAGGGTGGGGCGTTTCTATCTTCCGAGTCTGTCAAAGGTATCCCACGGGGGAGGCCTGAATCTAAATCTAAACCTTCGACCCAACAACAGGAAGTGGATTACGTGGAGGAAAAAGGCCAACAATTGTATGGTTTCGAATTTAAATGGGACCCAAAAAAGAAATCAAAGCTGCCCAAGACATTCATGGATAAATACCACGCAACCGGCGAAGTAATTACCCGGGAAAACTTTAGGTCCTTTGTAATGATGGAGGAATGACAGGAGGTCAGAATTTTGAAATCAGAGGTCTGAAGGAAACCCTGATTATTCTCACCTGAAATTTTGATACGGCTTTCGCCAAAAAAAATGAAGCCAGAGAAGACAGGCCAAATACTTCTGACCTCCGATCTCTGACTTCATACTTCAAATTGGTGATTCCGCTGGGATTAGAAAGGGCTTTCACAAATCATTGGCAATCAGATAGAAAGGCCATTTGGATCCAAAATTGAACGTAATTTGAAAATATTCGATTTGTTGGGTTCCCAATCTATCAAAAACAGCAGTTAGCGTTTGGAGGAAGAGCTAAAAGTATTTTGTAAGGTTTGTGGAATTTTACTCTTGAGAGCTCTTCTATACCACATGACGTGCAATAAATAACTGTAGGCTCTCTAGGAGTACTTTCTTCCTTTATCCTGCGTTAAAGAATCTCTGCTTTTAGCCTTCTAAGGGCAGGAAAATTTGCCTTCGCCTGCCTTAGTTCCTTAGTACGGTGGGCAGGATGGCTAAATAAAAATCACTAGCCTAACTAAGCACGACACACATTGACCGCACGTCTTTAAGCCTAAGTCTTATTCAGTCTAAATAATCAAATAATGAAACAGAAGAATCATCAAATGACAAAAGGCTAGCATCAAACAAAACAAAGTCCTCATGTGTTATGGAACCTAGTATTTCATTTTCTTTTTGAAAAAAAGAAGGATCTTCTAACGGCATATTTTTCCACCAAAAAAAATCAAATAATCTATCAATAAATTTTCGCTGTAAATTGACAATTGGAATTTGATAAACTAGACTTGTTGCATATAATTTATTTTTAAATTTTTTCTTAGAAATAAACCCACCTTGCAAATCAGGAAACTCATTTTTTATTTCACCTTCATCATAAAGAACATTAAAAAATATTTTATCACTCACCAACAATGCTTGTTCTACAAGTTGTTTCCAAAGCTGATTTTGCTCTCTAGAAATATTAAATGTTTTTTTCATCAACGTAGTGATTTAAAACCTAAAAGGAGTGTACTTCCAGGTAGATAATGCATCCCATTTCGTAGGATTAAAAATCAAATGAAACTTATTAATATTAAGATGTGTTGCTCGAATGCTTCCTGGGTATCCTCTCCCTTTTATCGGATTCAAGGAGTGCTTATGCAGTTGGATTCTTAGTCTATTATTAATTAAAACACCGCCACCAATTCTTCTGATACTAAAACCTGCACTTTGTAAACCAATTGAATTTACAGTTTGCAAACGAGCTGATTGAAGAAGAGTAGCATTTAATCCTGCCGAATCATTGAGGGCAAGTTTTGATGTATAC